>JAPOUT010000125.1 GCA_026708545.1 Hyphomicrobiales bacterium | reverse complement strand
GCCCGTTGAGCCGGTCGATATTGCCGCGGAAACCACGCCCGCCGAAGAACCAACCCTCGGGGAAGTGGTTGCTGAAGAATCGCCTGCCGTTGAAGAACAGTCGCCCACGCTTGTCGCCGAAGAGTCAGTCGATGAAGAAGATGAGTCTCCCTCTCTACAAACTACCATTGGAAACGTTTTCGCGAGCTTTCTCGCTGCTACCATCGGGTCCACGCAAGACTCTGAGCAGTTGGAAATTGCTGAAGCGGAAGAAACGGAAATTATTGAGCAGCCCGAGCAATCCGAACCGATCGAGTCGGTCGATCCGATTGTGCCGGTCGAGTTGGTTGAGTCGGATGAACCGGTTGAACCGGTCGAGTTGGTTGAGCCGGTTGAGCCGGTCGAATTGGCAACGTCGGTTGAGCCGGTTGAGCCTGCCGAACCGGTCGAGTTGGTTGAGCCGGTCGAAGTCATCGAGTTCGCTAAGAGCGATAACGGACTGTCAATCTTCGAGCAAGTCGCCGTCACCGATCTCGAGGAAACGGATTACGCGTCGGGAGATATCTTCGCTTCTATAGCCTCTGAGAGCACATCCGAAACCCCGCAAACCGGAGGTCTCACAGACCTGGCGCTTTTCCAGGCTCCGCCGGAACAGGGAAGTTTTGATCCTTATCCCGACTCAACTATCGAAGCTCCCGGCGAAACCCTGCTTGCTATGGGCGAAGTCTTCACCGCCGACGAAAACGAAACATATCCGACGTCTTCTGGTGAGTTTGGGCGGCATGATCCTGCTCCCGACCCCAATAATCCGCCACAGGGAATTTTTGGCGGCAAAAAAGGAATCTCCCTTTTCAACACGAATCCAACCGGTTCAACATCCGAAGATGTTGTAACGGGACTCTCTGTCAACTCTTTCCTGTGGCGTGCAACCCTTGATGTCCTCGCATTCATGCCGCTCGCTTCCGCAGACCCCTTCGGTGGAGTCATCATCACGGAATGGCATAACAATCCTCAAGCCCCTGACGAACGTTTCAAAGTCGTTGCATACATCCTCGATAAAGATCTCCGTGTTGGCGCGTTGCGCGTGTCCGTCTTCCGGCAAGAAAAAACCTCCGGCGACATTTGGAGCGATGCCGTCACCGATGAAAATATCCATATCCAGCTGGAGACCGCCATCCTGTCGCGCGCGAGGGACTTGCGAGCCGCGTGGCTCGAGGAACAAGAAGGCGGATAAGCCCAACCTTGTCAAGCAACTCCGTAAGCACTTTTTATAATCCGCAACGTGACGAAGCCTTATGGCAACGCAAATGGAACGATGAGGGCGTCTTCCGTGCCGGGCCTCCGGACCCCGCGCGAAAAAAATATTACGTCCTCGAAATGTTTCCCTATCCATCTGGCGGTATCCACATGGGGCATGTGCGCAACTACGCCATGGGTGATGCTGTCGCGCGGTTCAAACGAGCGCAAGGATTTAATGTGTTGCACCCGATGGGATGGGATGCCTTCGGAATGCCCGCCGAAAACGCCGCCATCGAAAAAAAGACACATCCGGCAAAGTGGACGTATGCGAATATTGACGCCATGCGCGCGCAACTGCAAAAAATGGGGTTGTCACTGGAATGGGAGCGTGAGCTCGCTACTTGTAATCCGTCCTATTACCGCCATGAGCAAAAAATGTTTCTCGAATTCCTCGAGAGGGGACTCGTTTACCATAAAAAATCCCTGGTGAATTGGGATCCGGTTGATCAAACCGTCCTCGCTAATGAACAAGTCATTGACGGACGCGGTTGGCGTTCCGGCGCTCCCGTAGAGAAGCGCGCTCTCAAGCAGTGGTTCTTTCGCATAACCCAAATGGCGGAAGATTTGCTCGTCGCCATTGACGAACTTAGTCAATGGCCCGACAAAGTGCGGCGAATGCAGCGAAATTGGATTGGCCGCTCGGAAGGTGTGCGGATGCGGTGGAATCTTGATGGCGGCGAGAGAGTCGACGTCTTCACGACACGGGCTGATACCATCTTCGGTGCAACCTTTCTCGCGCTCTCGCCGGAACATCCCCTAAGCGCGAAACTTGCCGAGGACGACGAAGGGCTCGGCGACTTCATCGAGGAATGCCGACGCGGCGGCATGAGTGAAGAGGAAATCGAACGAAAAGAAAAAATAGGATTTAAAACAAAACTTTTCGCACATCATCCTTTCCGCGAAGGTGTGCGCCTGCCGGTTTATGTCGCGAATTTCGTGCTGATGGGTTACGGAGAAGGTGCCATCTTCGGTTGTCCCGCCCATGACCAGCGCGACCTTGATTTCGCGCGGAAATACAAACTCGATGTTATTCCTGTTGTTGCCCCTCCCGATGCGGATGTCGCGGCGTTCGAAATTAAAGAAGATGCTTATATCGGTGAAGGTGTCATATGTAATTCCGGTTTCCTTGACGGAATGAGTATTGCAGATGCAAAAGAAGAAATTGCCAAGCGACTCGAGGCGGTACAACAAGGCGAAAGGGTTGTAAGATTTCGTCTGCGTGACTGGGGAGTCTCGCGGCAACGATACTGGGGCTGTCCCATTCCCATGATTCATTGCGATGACTGTGGTGCCGTACCCGTGCCGCGCGAGCAACTTCCCGTGTTACTTCCCGACGACATCAGTTTCGATGCACCCGGTAATCCTCTCGAACGTCATCCGACATGGAAGCATGCAGCATGTCCTTCTTGTTCGAAGCCGGCAACGCGCGAAACAGACACATTTGATACTTTCGTTGATTCGTCGTGGTATTTTGCGCGCTTTTGCGGCGCGCCGGATGACTCGCCAACCGATCGCGCCGCCGTTGACTATTGGATGCCCGTCGACCAGTATATCGGCGGCGTCGAACACGCCATTCTCCATCTGCTTTACTCACGCTTCTTTACGCGTGCCATGCGTCAGTGCGGACATATCAACATTGACGAGCCTTTCGCGAATCTGTTCACGCAAGGGATGGTTTGTCATGAAACTTACATGGTGCCCGGCGGAGGCTATATCGCTCCCAACGAGATCGTCTGGCGTGAAGGCAAGGCTTTTCTGCAGGATGCGCCTGAAAAGCAAGTGCGCATCGGCCCCGCGGAGAAAATGTCCAAGTCCAAACGCAACACCGTTGATCCAAACGACATCATCCAAAAATACGGTGCCGATACCGCTCGATGGTTTATGCTCTCGGACTCGCCGCCTGAACGGGACGTTCAATGGACGGAAGCGGGCATCCAGGGTGCGTTCAAATTTCTTAAGCGGTTTCATCGACTGGTGGCGGAGAATGTCGGCAAGCTTGCGTCCATCGATGGCAGGCATCCCGAAAAATTCTCTAAGACGGCAACAAAACTAAGGCGTGAAACGCACGCATGCATCAAGTTTGTGAGCGATGACTTAAAAGGGTTGCGATTTAACAGGGCTCTCGCTCGTATCCACGAGCTTGCAAACCACATTGGTTCGTTTTTGAATGAAGGCGGTGATGCGCAGGAAGGCGGTGGATGGGTGTTGCGCGAGGCCTTCGAGACGATGGTGCGCCTCTCCGCTCCCGTCGTTCCGCATTTATGCGAAAGTTGCTGGCAAATCCTCGGTCACGAATCATTACTCGCGGGAGAATCATGGCTCGAGGCGGACGAATCACTGCTCGAACAATCCGAGGCAACCATCGTTGTTCAAGTCAACGGCAGACGTCGAGGCGAATTGCGGGTTCCCCGGGGGGCACTCCAGGAAGCCGTCACGACGCAAGCGCGGCAAATCGATGCCGTCGTGCACGCCCTCGGCAACGGCAAACTCGAACGTACCATCTTTGTGCCCGACCGCCTCGTCAATCTGGTAGTGAGAGGTGGGTAGATACGCATTTATCATGATGCTGTTTTTGCTGGCGGGTTGCGGCTTTCAGCCGGTCCACGGAAGCAGCGGCGTTATGCAGAAGTCGTGGCTTGAATCATTACGCGGCGCGAAAGTTGAAGTTCCCCAGACCGCCATCGGCTGGCAAGTCGGGAGGTTCATTCGCGAACGCCAGGGCGAAGGGGCAAGCACACATCATCGACTCGTCATTACTCTCGAACAAGTCCGTGAAGACTTGCTGGTGCAACGTGATTCCAACGTCATTCGGTCGTCCGTACGCCTTACCGGAGGCTATCAATTTCTCAATTCCGACAACATAATCACGTCCGGCTCCGCCCTCGTTTCCGCCGCATACAACCGCCAGCGCAACGGATTCGTCAATGAAATCGCGTTGCGCAATGCGGAAGAACGCGCCGCAAGGGAACTTGCGGGGCGCATCTGGCGCGAACTTACCCTTGCGGCCATCCCGTAATGAAACCCAGAGCCAACGAAATCAACAAAATCATTAATGCGCCGCCGGAAAATCTGCGGTTCATTCTTCTGTATGGTCCCGACAGCGGACTCATCACCGCACGCGCGCAACAGGCGGTCGTCGCCATCTGCCCTGATTCCACCGACCCGTTCCGTATTTCCAGGTGGAGCGAAGACCAATTGCTCGGCGATCCTCCCAAACTCGCGGATGACATCAATGCCCTTGCAATGATGGGGGGCAGACGGGTCATCCGAATCCAGCCCGCAGGCGACAAACTTGCAACATTGATCGAACCCTTGTTAACGTCCTCCAAGAGCGACACTCTCGTTGTCGCGCTTTCCGGCGAATTGCCACCACGGTCCAAATTGCGAAAACTCGCGGAAGCATCCCCGCATGCCGCCTCCGTTCCCTGCTACGAAGACAACGCTTCGGCGCGTCGGTCTCTCGTGCAAACGCAATGCAAACAAGCGCAGCTCAATATCGATAGCGATGCTCTTGACTATCTCGTTGAGAATCTCGGATCGGACCACGGAGTCAGCCGGCAGGAACTGGAAAAACTTTTGCTTTACATGGGACCTGCAACCGGCGAGCCGCGCACCATAACGCTCGAACATGCGCATGCCGTTATCGGGGACACGGCCGCCTGGCGCATTGATGATATCGCCGATGCCATGTTGCTCGGAAGTATGGAACGGCTTGAGCGAAATTTTCAATCCGCGCTGCAAGCCGGGGCTGTTGCCATACGAATCCTGAATGCCGTTGGCGCCTCTACACGGCGAATCCACGCGCTCGCCAGCCAGGTCGAGCAGGGTGAAACTCCGTCTTCCGCCATCGCCAAAATGCGCCCGCCCATTCCATTTTTTCGCAAGGACATGGTCGCCGAACAATTGCGCCGCTGGCCACGCAGGCGGCTTGACAGAGCCTTGAGGTTGCTTTCCGAAGCCGAACTCGAATGTAAAAGCGGGGCGGGAGCAGATATCTCTTTGTGCCGTCAGGCGATTTGGCGCATCGCGGCGGCGGGGAATCAGTCTTCGCGCCGGGTCTCGTCTTCCGGGAGGTGAAACCAGTCGGCTTTGTCGTTGATGAAAATATGCTCGACAACGCACAATTCCTTCGGATGCACGTCAAGCCCGCCCGCCGCTATCGAAACGCTTCCAAGTCCTTTGTCACTCTGCCAAAACAATGTTGAGCCGCAACGGCGGCAAAACGCACGCCGCGCGTTTTCACTGGAACGGTACCATTCGACCAGGTTTTCGTTGTCTTCAAGATCGAAGTCTTCAACCCGCACGCGCGTCGCTGTCATATAGGATCCGGTCTGCTTGCGGCACTGTCCGCAGTGGCACGCAATCACGCCGCGCATGCCTCCAAGCACTCGGTATCGAACGCCGCCGCACAAGCATGAGCCGGTCGATTCGCCGGCAACGTAATCATCGTCTTTATGCGAAGGCATCGGGCATGGAATCCTTCTTCTTTTTGATGAATTCGTTCAGTGCGTCATCAATGCCTTCGTCGATGGGCGGGGCTTCGTAGGACGCCAGCATTTCTTTGCACAATTTCGATGCGCGCGCATCTGTTCCCAAACTTCCCTCGGCCTGCCATTGCTCGAAGGAATTGTTGTCCGCAACCGTTGATCGGTAAAAAGCGGTTTCAAAATTCGCCAATGTATGCGCCGAACCGAGGAAGTGGCTTCCGGGACCAACTTCGCGAATGGCATCAAGGGCCTGTCCGTTGGGGGAGGTGTCAATGCCTTCGCACATGCGTTGCATCATGCCGAGCTGGTCGGCGTCTAAAACGAATTTCTCATAAGAAGAAACGAGTCCGCCTTCCAGCCATCCTGCGCTGTGAAGCACGAAATTCACGCCGCTTAAGATCGTCGGCATTAATGTTTGCGCGCTTTCGCTTGCCGCCTGTGCGTCCGGAACTTTCGCGGCAGTTAACGAGCCTCCCGAACGAAACGGCACGCCTACGCGACGCGCCAGTTGCGACATCCCGTACAGAACCAACGCCGGCTCCGGTGTTCCGAACGTCGGTGCACCGGACTGCATCGACATTGAGCTTGCAAACGAACCGAACACAACCGGCGCGCCCGGGCGAATCAGCTGCGTCGTCGCCATCCCCGCCAATGCTTCCGCCAATATCTGCGTCAATTCGCCAACAATCGTGACCGCGGTCATTGCTCCGGCCAGTACAAAAGGGGAGACCAGCGTTGCCTGTCCCGCCCTTGCATAAACTTTCAACGCTCCCAGCATGGTGTCGTCAAATACCAATGGCGAGTTCGCGTTGATAAGTGAAACCATCACGCAGTTTTCATCCACAAATTTCTCACCGAAAACAATTTGCGCCATCGACACGCTGTCCTCGGCACGGAGCGGATGTGTTACCGATCCCATAAAAGGCATGTCCGAATAGCGGATGTGCGAATAAACCATGTCCAAATGGCGCTTGTTAACGGGGATGTCGGTGGGCTCGCACACGGTTCCGCCGGAGTGGTGCATGTTCGGGTGCATGTAGGCGAGTTTGACGAAATTGCGGAAGTCCTCAATGGTGGCATAACGTCTGCCCCCTTCCAGGTCGCGCACAAAGGGAGGTCCGTAGACCGGTGCGAATATCGTGTTTTTTCCGCCGAATTCAACCGAACGTTCCGAGTTGCGTGCATGCTGGGTGAATGTATGCGGCGCTGTCTCGAGCAACTTTCGGCACAGCCCTTTGGGGATTCGAACACGCTCGCCCTTCACATCGGCTCCCGCGTCCTTCCACAAAGACAGGACTTCCTCGTCGTTGCGGAACTCTATGCCGATTTCCTCCAATACGATGTCCGTGTTGTTCTCTATTAACACCAGGGTCTCTTCATCGAAGGGTTCGTAATAAGGAATCTTGCGGCGGATGTACCCCAGCTTGCCGCTGCCGTCCTCCTTGCGCTCGGCCGCGCGGGCCGCTCTTCCGCGCCGTGCGCCATCGCGTGCCGCGCGCCGTCCTTCCCCCCGCCCCGTTCTTGTGCCAGAATCTTCCGTCATCTCTCCACTCCACAACATTTTTGAGTTTCTCCGTC
Organism: Hyphomicrobiales bacterium; assembly: GCA_026708545.1. Lineage (GTDB taxonomy): Bacteria > Pseudomonadota > Alphaproteobacteria > JAPOUT01 > JAPOUT01 > JAPOUT01. The sequence continues at coordinate 17,228 of JAPOUT010000125.1, read as the reverse complement.
CTCCCTTCCATGATATACGATTCCACCGAACCAAAGGAAGAGTAAATGCAACTTCAAATCATCTATTGGCGGGACATTCCCGCCCAATGTATTCTACGCAGCGGACGGGCCAAGCATTCCGCCCCGCTACCCGAGCGTTTCGAGAAAGCCATCGACAAGTGCGCCATGGTTACGGGACTCTCGGGATCGGACGAATATCTTGAACAATGGCGCCGTACGCAGCAGGAATGGGACGGCGACGACGACATTAATAAAGCCCTCGAACAAATACGTGAAAAAATCGAAACAGAATATCCCAACACAAAACTCAACCAGCTCATTCAACAAAATGGCTTCGAAACAAACAAGGAAGAATAATCATCATGACTGAAACCATCGTCTCCTCGCAAAGCAAAGAAGTCATTATCGGCTTCGAGCATCCTTTTTGCATCATCGGCGAACGCATTAATCCGACCGGGCGCAAGCGTCTCGCCGAAGAGATGCGCGAAGGCAACTACGCAACCGTTGAAGCCGACGCACTCGCGCAGGTCGAAGCCGGTGCCAATATGCTCGACGTTAACGCGGGCATCCCCCTCGCCGACGAACCGCGCATTCTCGCCGAATGCATACAACTCGTACAAACGCTCACCGATGTGCCCATCTCCATTGATTCTTCCATCATTGAAGCCCTTGAGGCGGGTTTGTCCGTTTACAAGGGGCGACCCCTCGTTAATTCCGTGACCGGCGAGGACGAAGTCATGGAACGTGTGCTTCCATTGGTGAAAAAATACGATGCGGCTGTGGTTGCCATCTCCAACGACGAAACCGGTATCTCCGAAGATCCGGACGTACGATTCGATGTTGCCAAGAAAATCGTTGAGCGTGCCGAAGACCACGGCATCAAACGCAACGACGTCATTGTTGACCCTCTCGTTATGCCTGTTGGTGCAATGTCCACTGCGGGTAAACAAGTCTTTGCTCTGTTACGGCGTTTGCGCGACGAGCTCAAGGTCAACTCCACTTGCGGGGCCTCCAACATCAGCTTCGGGCTTCCCAATCGCCACGTCATGAACGCGTCCTTCCTCGCAATGGCATCATGCGTCGGCATGACCTCCGCCATTATGAATCCGATTCACCAGCAGGAACGTGAAGCAATTCTCGCCGCCAACGTCCTCAACGGAAACGATTCGAACTGCAAGCAATGGCTTGCGAAAAATCGTGCCGCATCACAAGGCGATGGCGAAGCTTCGGGACGAACACGGGAACGTCGGCGCGCCCGGGCCCGGAGGGAATGACGCGATCGCGTCGTTAGAAAATGCCAAAAGACGAAAACGACCCCTATGTCGTCTTTACGCCGTCCGGCAAGCGAGGACATATTCCGGCGGGAACCTCCCTTCTTGACGCCGCGCGCCGGCTCGGCGTCGACCTCGATTCCGTGTGCGGCGGCAGGGGCATCTGCGGACGATGCCAAATCGTTCTTGCGCAAGGCGAGTTCGCCAAACACTCCATAACCTCCTCGGAAAAAAACCTTTCGCCCTTCTCCGCAGTCGAGAAACGCTACGCGGAAAAACGCACGCTCCAGCCCGGCCGGCGACTCGGCTGCTCAGCCTTGATACAAGGCGACGTCGTTATCGATGTGCCGCCGGAATCGCAGCGATACAGGCAACTTGTCCGCAAGCAGGCCGATGCACGGGATATCGAAGTCGATCCGCTCGTAAGACTTTGTTTTGTCGAAGTCGAACAGCCTGATATGGTAAAGCCTCGTAGCGATCTTGAGCGGCTTCTTGATGCTCTTGAGCAGCAATGGGGCGCAAACGCGTCATACGATTCCGCGCTTCTGCCGTCTTTGCAAAAAACCCTGCGGGCCGGCAAGTGGAGCGCCACCGCCGTGCTTCACCAGGTTGAGCGCACGACGCCACCGCGCGAGCTTCTGTGTGCATTGCGGCCGGGCTTTCATGGCCGGGCTCTCGGACTCGCCGTTGATGTCGGTTCCACAACCATTGCCGCGCATCTCTGCGATCTCGCAAGCGGAAACATTCTTGCTTCCGAGGGAATGATGAATCCGCAAATCCGGTTCGGCGAAGACCTTATGAGCCGGGTTTCCTACATCATGATGAATCCCGGCGGTGATGCTGAAATGACGTCCGCGGTTCGCGACGCTGTTAACGAACTCGTTGTCAAACTGTGCGAAGCGGCCGAAGCCAGCCACGACGATATTTTCGATATCGCGTTTGCCGGAAATCCCATCATGCATCATTTGCTGCTGGGAATTGATCCCGTCGAACTCGGCGGCGCACCTTTTGCTCTTGCATCCGGAATTGCAATGGAAGGATTTGCACGGGACATTAATATCAAGCTCAATCACGGCGCACGATATTATGCATTACCCTGCATCGCCGGACATGTCGGCGCCGACGCGGCCGCGGTGATTTTGTCCGAAGCGCCGCATCTCGCCGAGGAAATAACACTCATTGTTGATGTCGGCACCAACGCCGAAATCATTCTCGGAAACCGTGAACGCCTGCTGGCGGCGTCTTCGCCGACCGGGCCCGCTTTCGAAGGCGCGCAAATCCGGTGTGGCCAACGTGCCGCGCCCGGTGCCATCGAGCGCGTTCGAATCGATCGCGAAACCCTTGAGCCTAAATTCAAAATCATCGGAAGCGATCTTTGGTCCAATGAAGACGGTTTTGCAGAGACCGCCGCCGACATCGGCATCAGCGGTATTTGCGGGTCGGGAATCGTTGAGGCGCTCGGCGAAATGTTCCTTAGCGGCATCATCACACGCAATGGAGTTATCGACGGCAAGATGGCGGAACGGACATCGCGCATTCGCGCTGAAGGCAGAACCTTCTCGTGGGTATTGCACGAGGGTGACGGCGAGCGTGCGGGCATTGTCGTCACGCAAGAAGATGTGCGGGCGATTCAGTTAGCGAAGGCGGCACTGTATGCAGGGGTGCGCTTGCTAATGGATCATTTGGAAGTCGAAGAGGTTGAGCGGATTGTGCTGGCGGGAGCGTTCGGCTCACACATCGATCCTTTGTATGCATTGGCGATTGGACTGGTGCCGGATTGTTCGGTGGACAAGGTGGTTTCGGCGGGGAATGCTGCGGGAACAGGCACGCGGATTGCCTTGTTGAATGCGGCGGCGCGTGCCGAAATTGAGGCGGTGGTTCGCCGTGTCGAGAAGGTGGAAACGGCGATGGAGCCGAAATTTCAAGAACATTTTGTCGAGGCGATGGCGTTTCCGCACGAGAAGCACGGGTATCCGAAATTGGGGGAGGCTGTTACGCTGCCGGAGGTTCGAGAGGAAGAAGGAGTGCCGCGCGAACGGAGGCGTCGACGGCGCGGCGGCTGAGACGCAACAAATCTTTTTTTTGGAATATTCTGCTATTTTGGGTGGGTTGATAAAATCGCCTTTAGGTAGTTTCTCGACAAAGGAAAACCTTAAGAGGTTTTCAAATCAATATAAAACGACAGGTTCCCGCCGCTTTTTTCTTCCGTACACAGGCCGGAAAAAATCAAGAGAATCTTAACCGTCCTCGAAAAATTTTACGACGATGTTGCATATAATCCAAAAAACTATTTGCGAAACAATTTCACCGCCGCGGCGCTCGCACCGGCGCGATTCAACCAACCCAAGACAAAATTTAAATACGAACGGAACATGAAAACTTCAAAAACATTCTCTTCACAGCATCTCACCAAAACCGCAACGCCTCCCAGCGAACATCTTCGAACTTCACCAACCGAAAACGTGAGAAAATCAACTGCAATCCCCTTCATCAAAACCTCTCGCACCCCGTCTCCGCGCAAAACAATCACGCTGCGTGCATCCGACATGTCCGTTACCATTAAACTCATTCCCGAACGGGCGCGCAGTTCCTCAAGAGATTGCAAAACTGCATCAAGTTCTTCTCTAGGTAAAAACACCAGCCACTGATCCGCCGACATCCATATCGATTCGCGCTTGCCCGCTACAACGGAGCGGCGCGGTTTGAGGGGCAGCCCGATTCCCAGCACATTCTCCAGCTCGGACAAGCCGTCTTCGTCCGCATTACGCAGACGCAAGTCAATCATGCCGCCTACATATTCATGCTCTTTAATATCCACAAGCAACTCAGACATTTTGACGCTCTCCCGCAGGGTCGTAAAAGCAGCAATCGACTAATTTTGCGCGGACATCTTTATCTTCAAGCTTAATGGTGACGCTCTCGCCCTGCCGCGCGCGCGCGTTCTCTATCAACGCCATCGCGATAGAACGTTGTAAGGCCGGAGACCAATAACTCGAAGTTACATGCCCGATCATCCGGCCTTCCTCAAGCGCATAGGCACCGTCCGGCAACACGAATTTCGGATCCTCCGTAAACAATCCGGTCAACTGCAGGCGCCCTTCCGATGACAAATGGCTGCGTTCCAGCGAACGCTTGCCGAGAAAATCTTTTTTCTTCTTCGAAACCGCCCAGCCGAGACCTAAATCATGAGGCGTAACCTGTCCGTCCGTCTCGTCGCCAATCACGATGAAACCCTTCTCCGCGCGCATCACATGAAGCGCCTCCGTTCCGAACGCGCAAATACCGCATGACTTGCCCGCTTCGAGCAAACGCCTCCACATATCTCCGCCAAATCGCGACGGTGTTGCAATTTCGAAGGATAATTCGCCCGTGAAACTGATTCGATAAATCCGGACCGGCATTTCCGCCAGTACGCCCGTCTTCATCGTAAGAAACGCGAACGAATCGCGTGAAAAATCAATGTCGCTTTCAAGCGATTCCAAGATCTCGCGCGAACGAGGACCGGCCAAGCCTATCTGCGCCCACTGCTCCCCGACCGAAGTGATAAACAGGTCCAAATCATACCATTCGGTTTGATGCCACTCTTCCAGCCACGCGGCTATTACATCCGCATTACCGCTCGTCGTGTGCAACAAAAAGCGGTCATCCCTTAACCGCACGACAACGCCGTCGTCGAACAAAAATCCGTTTTCGTTCAGCATCAATCCATAGCGGCATTTGCCAATTCCGAGATTCGACATCATGTTCGTGTAAATGCGGTCAAGAAAAACTCCCGCATCAGGTCCTTGAACCTCAATCTTTCCCAGCGTCGATAGATCAATCATCCCTGCCGCCGAGCGCGTCGTTGTTATCTCGCGTTCAATTGCCTGCTCGCGGGTCTCTTCTCCGCGCCGGTAACAATAGGGCCGCAACCATTGTCCGACCGGCTCCGGATCGCCGCCGTGCGCTTCATGCCACGAAGTGATAGGCGTGCGTCTCGACGGGTCGAACAATTCTCCCCGGCGCATTCCCGTTATCGCATCTAGTGGCAAAGGCGTATAGGGCGGACGGAACGTCGTTGTTCCAATATTTTCGCTCGCCGTTCCGAGGCTGTCCGACAAAATCTCAATGGCGTTCAAGTTCGATGTTTTGCCCTGGTCGGTCGCCATTCCGGTGGTGGTATAACGCTTCAATAACTCCACCGAATGATAACCTTCGCGCGCCGCCAATTCGACATCCGCGACGGTGACGTCGTTTTGAAAATCCACAAAATGCTTGCGTCCCGACACGTTGCCCGCGCGGCCCGGTATCAACCTTCCCGGCGTTTTTGTCCGCGGGGCGGGAGCATCAAGAACACGCAGGCCTGAAAGCCTGTGTCCGTCATCTTCGCGCGCGATCTCCTTGAGGGCGCGGCGTCCGGCTTGTTCTCCCGATGCACGTAGCGCATCCGCTCCCTCCACACCGACGACTCCTCCCGCCGCCAGCATCGACTGCGTATGCTTGTGGGGGAAAAACGCGCCGCGATTCTCGTCCCACCGCGACGTTCCTCCCGCATGCGACCACAAATGCAATGAAGGTGTGAAGCCTCCGCTCATCGCAAGCAAATCGCACGCAAGTCGGCGCGGACGCAATGCCGGTCTTCCCGATGCACGTAATTTCGAAACCAAAACGCTCGAGAGGTTGCGCCTGCCTTCTGCTTCGATCACCGCGCTGCCCGCCATCACTTCAATGCCTGCATCTTTTATGCGCGAGAGCAAGTCGGCGTCGGGAGTTTCACGCATGTCCGCAATGCCAACAACCACGACACCTGCCGCATGCAAGTCCAGTGCCGTTAGGTAAGCATCATCATTGTTCGTTGCAATCACCGCGCGCGTTCCCGGTGCAACTGCATAGCGGCGTAAATACGCCCTCACGGCCGACGACAACATTACGCCGGGTTTGTCATTATGTGCAAACAGTAACGGCCGTTCCAGCACGCCGCTCGCCAATATCACGCGACGTGCGCGAACCCGCCAAAGTCTCCGGCGTATCGCACCCGGTCGCGACAGCAGGTTTGGATCATGCTCACCGACGCGTTCCAGCATCAAAAGAAAATTGTGATCATAGTGGCCGCAAACCGTCGTGCGCTGCAAAATCACCACATTTTCTTTTTCACGCAGCATGTCCATCTCGCTTCGAGCCCACTCATGCGCCGCGACGCCTTCAACTTGTTCGTGGTCTTCGAAGCTGCGTCCGCCAGCCTGTGCGTTTTCATCCGCGAGAATCACCCGCGCGCCGGACTCCGCTGCAGCCTTCGCCGCAGATATTCCCGCCAAACCCGCTCCCACGACCAGCACATCGCAAAACACATGCATCTGTTCGCAGTCATCAGCGGCCGGAGGTATCGGAGCGGTGGCGTCCGATGCACGAAACCCGCGCGTCTCAAGCTTTCCCAAACCCGCAATGTTGCGAATAATTCTCTCGTAAAAGGGCCAGAGACGCTGCGGCCATAAGAATGTCTTGTAGTAAAAACCAGCCGGAAACATGCGTCCCGCCCAGCCGAGCGCCCCTCCGATATCAAAGCGCAGCGACGGCCAGCGGTTTTGGCTGACGGCCTCGAGTTCGTCGTAGAGTTCGATTTGCGTTGCGCGCAGGTTCGGCTCGCGCGCCGTGCCGGTGCCGACGCCAACGAGTGCGTTGGGTTCTTCGCAGCCGACGCCAAGGGTTCCTCGAGGCCGATGATATTTAAAACTGCGTCCCAGCAATCGCACATTATTCGCCAGCAATGCCGATGCAAGGGTGTCCCCCTTGAATCCGGAATACTCCTTGCCGTCAAAACGAAATGACAAAGGTGTAGCGTTATCGATCCCGCCATCAATCCAATATCCGAAAGCGCCGGTATTATCGATGATACGTTTCGATCGGGTCATGCGGTTTCTCTCTTTGCCCGTTCGGCCTCGAGTTTCTCCAAGTCGGCGGGCGGGTCGGTGATGGGGTAGACCAGGAGAATCTCCTGGTTCACCGTATCCCTCACCGCATGAAACCACTTTCCGCATCCACGTTGGTGCAGCCAGCGCTCTCGAAGCAACCCGCGCGGGTTTTCCCGGATGTAAAGATAGTCGCGCTGGGCTTCGTCCGAAACGGATGCATTGTGACTCGCGGGTCGGCGAATGTGTCCCTCGCCGCCATAGTGAAACTCTTCCTCGTCACCCGCGATACCGCAAATGGGACAACAGATAATTAACATGGCTCGTGGTTCCCGCTTTTATATGGATCAAAACCACAATCTCTTAGCCGTTTTTCCGCTTTATCGAGATGTTTTTGCTCGAACAACTGCCGCCACGGTTCTTTTAGAACGAGAGCCTCAACTGACAAATCAAGGCGCTTTATTTCCCATAAAGCATTGAAAGTTTCAGAAGGATGCAGTTTATCCATCAGAGTTCTAGCAACTTCGAATCCCCCGCGCTCTTCAATTGCCTGCAAGAGATAGTTTGGAGCTCGATACGCTTCTTTTACATTTCTATAAACTCGACGCATCTCCTCTTCGAATTGTTTTTCAAGTTTTTCCCTGTCCATATAAATTTCCTCAACGTTAATGTGCGACCGCCGCGGCGATGGACTCGTCAATCAAGCGTCCGGTGACAAAGCGTTGCAATCCGAACGGCTCGGCGAAGGGATGCGGGCGGTCGTTGGCGATGGTATCGGCAAACACTTTTCCCGAACCTGGTATCGCCTTAAATCCGCCCGTTCCCCATCCGCAGTTTAGATAGAGTCCGCTGACGTCGGTTTTGGAAATTATCGGCGAGCGGTCGCCGGTCATGTCAATCACGCCTCCCCACTGGCGCAGCATCCGGGTGCGCGCAAGGATCGGGAACATCTCGACCAACGCCGTGATGGTGTGCTCAATCGAGGAGAAGGAGCCGCGTTGCGAGTAATTGTTGTAGGCATCCGAACCGCCGCCGATAACCAGTTCGCCCTTGTCCGACTGGCTGATGTATCCGTGCACAGTGTTCGCCATTACAACGACATCAAGACACGGTTTGAGTGGTTCGGTCACGCACGCCTGCAACGCAAGGCTCTCAAGGGGCAGGCGCAGTCCCGCCATCTCGGCGACTTGACCCGCATGTCCCGCGGCGACGATGGCGACTTTGTTTGCACGGATGTAACCGCGCTCGGTTTCCACCCCGGCGATCTTGTCGCCCTCGCGGCGGATTCCCGTGACCGCACAGTTCTGTATGATGTCAACGCCGCGCCGGGAAGCGCCGCGGGCATATCCCCATGCAACGGCGTCATGGCGTGCGGTTCCGCCGCGGGGTTGATACAGTGCGCCGAGGACGGGATAGCGCGCTTGAGCCGAGCAGTTCAGCAAGGGCACGAGTTGTTTAACTCCGGCGGGTGTGAGCATCTTCACGTCCAAGCCTTTGTTGCGTCCGGCATAGGCATGGCGGCGCATGGCGCGAACGTCATGTTCGGTTTGGCAGAGCATCAAGAGTCCCCGGGGCGAGAACATCGTGTTGAAATTCAGTTCGGTGCTGAGGTTTTCGTAAAGGGAACGTGCAAGTTCGTAGATGGCGATGGAATCGTCGCGGAGATAGTTGGAGCGGATGATCGTGGTATTTCGTCCGGTATTACCGCCGCCGAGCCAGCCTTTTTCCAGCACGACGACGTTGGTGAGATTGTGGTCTTTGGCGAGGTAGTAAGCGGTGGCAAGGCCGTGGCCGCCGGCACCGATAACGGCAATGTCATAGGCGGGCCTGGGTTCGGGGGAACGCCATGCGGGTTTCCAGTTTTCGTGGTTGTGGAGGGCACCGTTGAGAAGGGAGAAGAGGGAATATTTCTGCATGGGGTTAATGTAAATGGGAGGTTGGGGACTCCGCAAGTTAATTGATGGAATGGTACACGCGACTTCCCGTATCAAAGCGGAAGACAAGTTTCGCCGTCAATCGGGGTAACGCAATCTCCCCAGCATTCCCCAAATGCCTCCGCTTCCTGCACACGATTCGCGGACCTTCGCCTTTACTCTCTCAAACGACATTACGTTCTCAATCCTTCTGTCCAGAAATTTCCATGTTGCTTTTTGTTCTTCGCTTTTGTCGTCCAGCCAAAACAAAGTCGTCGATCCATGAACCATCGCTAGTGTGCCGCGCTTGCTGTAAAAGTTGAAGTCAACCGACTTGTCCCCAATCCCGCGCCACATCGCATCAGCACTTCCGTACAGCGCCGACATTCCTGCCGGCAACATCTCCGGCAAGGACAAAAATGAAATTCCCCTTCTCACCGCCTCGCGATGGGTCAAATCAACCTCCAGCCTCGACTTCACCGCAAAACGAATTTTGTCACGCACACGCATTTCCCCCAAATCTGTTTCTTTCAAGACTTCCAACATCCGCTTGTCTCCGTCGGCAAAAAAATGCAAAACCAGGTCCCCGGCACTCCCGAACGCCAAGCTTCCGATGTCGCGATCTTCTCCCTCGAGCGCGCGCTCGAAAGCCTTGTCCCACCCCGAATCTCCGGCATGTTGCAGGGCCGCTGATAGCATTCGCTTGCGAACATCACCCATTACATCATCCACCATTAACTAGACTCCCATAAAACAACGTGCTACAAACAATTTCCCGGAACGAAAGGAATCAATAGTGTATATCATTGTACGAGACAATAACGTTGACCAAGCCCTCAAGGTTCTCAAGAAAAAACTCCAGCGCGAGGGCGTCTTCCGCGAGATGAAGCTCCGCGCAGCCTACGAAAAACCCTCCGAAAAGCGCGCTAGAGAGAAGGCCGAAGCCGTGAGACGCGCTAGAAAACTCACCCGCAAACGGACGCAACGCGATTTCTCCGGTTCCCGCCGGTGAGTTCGAAAGGCAGGGGGTTTATCCTGCCTGTGCGACCAACCCCGGAAATTTAACCGATTCGCCCGAATCCCGCCTAAAACTCCCGGACTGATTCGCTGTTCCGGACGGTCTTCCCGGCAACATCGGCCTTTCGAGGCCTTTGCGGCTTGTTTCTCTCGGGCCGGGTTGTGTTTCTTTCGCGAATCGGTTGGCGAATTTCGGGGAAGTCCGCCGGGACCGTCCGCGATTCGCCCTTAGAAAGACTTTACAATCTCCTCGACCATCTTGCGGGCATCCCCGAACAGCATCATCGTGTTGTCACGGAAGAACAACTCATTCTCAACACCCGCATAGCCCGCGCCCATTCCGCGCTTGGAAAACAAAACGGTGCGCGCCTTCTCGACATCCAGAACGGGCATCCCGTAAATGGGCGAACTCTTGTCGGTTTTCGCGGACGGGTTGGTAACGTCGTTGGCGCCGATTACAAAAGCAACATCGGCTTGGGCGAATTGACTGTTGATGTCCTCGAGCTCGAAAACTTCGTCATACGGAACGCCCGCTTCGGCAAGCAGGACGTTCATGTGTCCGGGCATGCGTCCGGCAACCGGATGAATGGCGTAGGCGACTTTTACGCCGCGGGACTTCAATATGTCCGCCATTTCCCTTAATGCGTGTTGCGCTTGTGCCACCGCCATTCCGTAACCCGGAACGATAATGACGGAAGCGGCGTTTTCCATGATGAAGGCGGCGTCCGAAGCGTTGCCCTGCTTGACCGAGCGGGTTTCCACTGCTCCGCCGGCCGCACCTTCTTCGCCGCCGAAGCCTCCGAGGATGACGCTTGCGAAAGAACGGTTCATTCCGCGGCACATGATGTAACTTAAAATCGCGCCCGACGAACCGACCAATGCGCCGGTAATAATCAACGCCATGTTCGAGAGCGTAAAACCAATTCCCGCCGCGGCCCATCCCGAGTAGGAGTTCAACATTGACACCACAACGGGCATGTCCGCACCGCCGATCGGAATGATCACCAGAAAGCCAATTAGAAAACTCAGCAACGTGATAACCGCAAACAACCAGATGGTTTGATAGGACGCATCAACGGACACAAGCAAAATACCCAGCAAAATCGCCGCGCCAATCAGCAGGTTGACGGCATGGCGCGCGGGCAGCAATATCGGCGCTCCCGACATCACGCCCTGGAGTTTTGCAAACGCGATTACCGAGCCCGAAAAAGTTATTGCGCCGATTGCGACGCCCAGCGACATCTCCAGCGCCGAAAGCCCGTAGATGCCGCCGCTCGGCGCGGCAATGTCAAAGGCGTCCGGTGCAAGAAATGCCGCCCATGCAACCAGTACCGCGGCCATCCCGACCAACGAGTGAAACGCCGCAACCAACTGCGGCATCGCCGTCATTGCAATCTTGCGCGCGATCACGGCGCCGATGCCCCCGCCGATAACGACAGCGAGGAGAATTCCCCCCCAGGTCAGCGCGCTGTCGTCCTGGAGCAGGAACAGGGTCGTTCCCATCGCGACGACCATTCCGACGATGCCGAGCACGTTTCCCGTGCGCGAACTTTCCGGCGACGACAATCCCCGCAACGCAAGGATGAACAATACTGCGGCGAGAACATAAAGCGAGGCGGCAAGATTCCCGGACATTTTCTATTTCTCCCGCTTTCGATACATCGATAACATTCGCCACGTCACCATGAAGCCGCCGAAAATATTCACCGCGGCCAGCAGCACCGCAAAGAAGCCAAGCAACTTTGCCGTCGTTCCTGTTGCGTCGGCGCTGTCCAGGCCCAGCGCAATGAGCGCGCCGACGACAATCACCGATGAAATTGCATTCGTCACCGACATCAACGGCGTATGCAGCGCGGGAGTTACGGACCACACCACGAAGTAACCAACAAAAACCGCCAGGATGAATATCACAAGCAAAAATAAAGACGAATCAACCGCTTCCATCATGCCGCTCCTTTGCCGGTTTGAAAGTTTGGATGAACCACCGCGCCGTCCCGCGTCAACAATGTCGCCTGGACAATCTCGTCTTCCCAATCGGGCGCGAAAACTTTTGCACCTTCTTCGCCCTGCAGCAGCAATCCGGAAAAAGCAAACAGATTGCGCGCATATAAGGCGGAAGCGTCCGCCGGCAAGCGTCCCGCCATGTTGCGCAAACCCACGAGTTTCACGCCCTGTTCAACGACGACCTCGCCTGCTTGCGAACCCTCGCAATTGCCGCCCTGCTCCACGGCCAAATCCATAATGACGGAACCGTCACGCATGCTTGAGAGCATCTCGCGGGTTACCAATTTCGGCGCGGGGCGTCCCGGCACGAACGCCGCCGTAATTACGATGTCCTGCTTGGCGATGTGTTCGCGCACCACCTTCTCCTGTGCGCGGCGATATTCTTCCGATGCCTCTTTCGCGTAACCGCCTTCGGTTTCGCTGTCGCCCGCGTCGACATCTTCCACCGTTACGAATGTCGCGCCAAGACTTTCGACCTGCTCCTTGGTCGCGGCGCGGACATCGGTAGCCGAGACAATTGCGCCCAAACGTTTCGCCGTCGCGATCGCCTGCAGGCCCGCAACACCGACACCCATAACGAACACCCGGGCGGGAGCTATCGCGCCCGCGGCCGTCATCATCATCGGGAACATGCGGGGATAGTGCGTGCTTGCCTCAAGGACGGCTTTATATCCGGCGAGATTGGCCTGCGACGACAACACGTCCATTGATTGCGCCCTTGTGATGCGCGGTGCGAACTCCATTGCAAAGGCGGTGATATTCGCTTCGGCGTAAGCGCGCGGGCCCGGTGTTCCGTTCGGTTCGAGGATGCCCACCAACGCCGCGCCTTTTTTCATCGTGCGCAACTCTTTTTCTTCCGGCGCGCGAACTTTCAACAGCAAATCCGCTTGCGTGAGAATTTCCGGCGCGCTTCCCAGAACGGATGCGCCGACTTTCGCGTAGGCCTCGTCAGGGAACAAAGATTCCCCGCCTGCGCCGCTCTCCACCAGAACCTCCGCGCCCAAGGCGCAAAACTTTCCGGCTGTTTCCGGTGAAACCGCTACGCGTGTTTCACCGGTGCGGCATTCGCGAATGCATCCGACTTTCATCAATTCCTACCCGGACATTGCAATCGCTACCACCACCAAAACAACGGCGATGCCGACAACGCTCCATTTTAACAACACCAAAAAACTTTCGTAGGTGCGCTCATGCTCGCGGCGCTCCATCGTCGCGCCCCATTGATTTTTATCCGTTTCGTTCATGGATACCTCTCTTTCTCCTCGAAGATTAGCCTTAAGACGCTGGTTTGTCATCCCCTTCCGCCTCTTCGCCGGGGAGTCGATATCTATCGCGCATGGATTCCAACATCAAGCCGATGGAATCCATGGGGGCGCCGAGGTCGCGCAGGACATATCCGGCGAGGCTCACGGTCGTTTCGACCGTGTCGAGGACGACATGCGAGGCCCCCATTGCCAGCAATTCCTCGCCATGGTCCGAATCGTGCGCTCGCGCGTGAATCAAAATTTTCGGCCAAACGCGAACAATCGTCGAGATGGTGCGCAAACTTGTACGTGGCTCGTCAATCGTCACCAGAACGAGGGAGGCGCGCTCGATCCCCACGCGGCGCAATATCTCCGCGCGTGAGGCGTCGCCGTAATAAACCGGCTCGCCCGCATCCGCGCACATCCGAACGCGTGAGATGTCCATATCCAGCGCAACAAAGGGAACATTCTGCTCCTGGAGCAATTGTGCGACAGCCCTGCCGACCCGGCCGTATCCGGCAAGAACGACATGATTTTCCAAACGCCGCGTATCACCGTCGGCGGATTCGGGCCGCGCTTCGAGGGGCGCCTTCTCCATTCGAGTCGCGAGACTGTCACCGAGTTGGGCGAGCAAAGGTGTGAGAATCATTGAGACAACCGCTATCGAAAAGATCAACTGCCCGACATACTCGGAGAACAGCGCGACTTCGAGGGATGCGCTGACCGCTACAAGCGCGAATTCTCCCCCTGTCGCCAACAGCAAACACGCGCGCACCGCATCGGGCGCAGGAACTTGAAAACACCGGCATAGCGCATAGAGAATCGCGGCTTTCAAAATGACCAGCCCGGCAACGCCGATGATTAATTCCACCCAAAAATCCTGCAGGGAGAAGAAATCAAGACTCATGCCTATCGAGATGAAGAACATCCCCAAAAACAATCCGCGGAAGGAAAAAGTATCCGATGCGACCTGGTGCCGGAACTCGCTCTCCGCCAGCAGCAATCCGATTAAAAACGCCCCCAGTCCCATCGATAAACCCGCCTCCCGCGTCAGCGAGGCCGCTCCGAGTATCGCCAGCAACGCTAACGCCGTGAGAAGCTCGGGGTTGCGCGTCTTTGCAATGAACGGAAACAAAACCCGCATCGTCCAGCCGCCAATCAGTAATATCAACAAAATTGCAAAGACGGTCTTGATGCTGACCGCGCCGAGCGCGGGATAGATGCTCTCGCTTGTCGCGCCGCCGAACGCGCCGATGAGCGCGAGCAGCGGAACGACGGCGAGGTCTTGAAGCAGAAGAATTGCAAAACTTGTGCGTCCGACCGGAAGCGCAAACGCTCCGCGTTCAACCAGCAATTGCACTACCACGGCCGTTGAGGAAAGCGCCAGGGCAACGCCAATCACGATGGCGGCGTGCCCGCTCATGCCCCAAAGATACGCAATGCTTCCGATGACGACGGCGCTCACGAGCACCTGCAAGCCACCCAATCCGAAAAACATTCGGTGCATGGCCCGAAGCCGCGTCAGCGAAAGCTCAAGTCCGATGGCAAAAAGCAAAAACACGACGCCCAGCTCGGCAATGACGTGAACACCCTCGGCATGGGCGACGATTTGCAGGCCGAAGGGCCCTATCAGCGCGCCGACGAAGAGATATCCGAGAACGGGCGAGGCGCGAAGATGGTGAAACAACGGAACAATTGCGACCGTTGCCAGCAAAAATATGACGGCTTCTTTGACATAAGGAATGCCGTCCACGACATCTTCTGCGTGTTCCATTACCGCTAACCTAGCCCATCATAACGCTTATGTGCAACCGCTAGACATTACAACACCGCGCGCGTATCGTCACCGAAATGATTTATCTCCTATTCATCGGCGGGCTCGCCCTGCTATTGTTCGGCGGCGACCAGCTTGTGCGCGGCGGCGCGCACATAGCCGAAGCCCTCGGTGTGCCCCACATTATCATCGGACTTTCCGTCGTCGCCTTTGCGACATCCGCGCCGGAGCTCTTCACTTCGCTTTTGGCGGCACTCGAAGGGAGTGGCGAAATCGCGATCGGCAACATCGTTGGCTCCAACATAGCAAATATTCTTATCGTGCTCGGACTCCCCGCGCTTTTTTGCGCCGTGCCGAGCAACCGCCCCATGGTGCTCACCAACACAAACATTATGATTTCTGCCAGCCTGCTTCTCGTGCTGATGTGTTTATACGGGGAAATCACCCGCATCTTCGGCGCGGTGCTGTTTGCGTGCGCGTTCGGGGTCATCGCCTATTGGATCGGTGCCGCCCGCCGCGGACGCATTGATGACGGCGGCGGTGCACCCGCCGGCGGGAACGGATTTTTAATACCGGGGATGCGCGTTCTTGTTGCCGTTGTTGTGATGCCGCTGGGAGCGTATCTGCTCGTCGAGAACGGCGTGGCCGTCGCGCGCCACTGGGGTGTTTCCGAAGCGGTCATCGGAGTCAGTTTAATCGCCGTGGGAACATCCCTGCCCGAAATTGCCGCAATGAGCCTTGCCGCTATGCGAAAACAAATGGAACTTGCCATCGGCAACGCCATTGGTTCCAACATTTTCAACATTTTTTTCGTTCTTGGAAGCGTTGCGTTGATACAGCCCATTGAAGTTGCGCCCCACTTCCTTCGCTTCGACCTTTGGGTGATGTTTGCCGCTTCGCTCGCGTTGCTGCCGTTCCTGCTGAGCAGGCGCGACATCGGAAAAACAGCCGGCGGGGCATTTCTGCTATGCTATGCGGGATTCATTTTCGTCCTGACAGTCTAAACCCATGGTCCTTCCTCCTCTTGAGCCGGAAAAATATCGCATCCTCGTCAAAGATCTTCACGTCGAGCTTTGTCTCGGGATTAAACCTCGCGAGATTCTCTCGACCCAGTGCGTGCGAATCAATCTTGTGCTTGAGGCGAGGCGTTCGTGGCGCGAATCACCCGAAACCATTGAGGAGGTCATCTGCTACGAGACCGTCGCCGACCGAATCAGGAACATGTTCCAGGGCAAGAAAATCCATCTTGTTGAAGCCGTCGCGGAGCGAGCCGCACAAGCCTGCCTCGGGTGGGACGGGCGCATCGATATGGTATGGGTTCGAGTGGAGAAACTCGGCGTGGTCGAGGACACAAATGCCGTTGGCGTGGAAATCCTGCGTCGGCGGGGCTAAGTTAATTGCACACAGGCAAAAGGAGGGTTTGAGAATCGCCGTGGCAGACCGTCTGAAATCGGGGCAATTTTCCCCGGATTCAAGGGTTTACGAAAAAACACAATGTTTCCAATGGGTTGTAAGCGGAAGGTGGAGTCGCATTATAGATTCAGGCAATTTTCTCCTTGCTTCCAATACAAACAGGATGATTCGGGCATGAAATCTATCAACAGGGATATCCACAGGGAGAATCGCCTTGAAAACGCCACTTCCGCCCCCGATGGCCTTCACGGGGCCGCCCTCATCGCAAGCCTCGCCGCGCAGATGCCGCCGACCCCCGGAGTCTATCAAATGGTCGACAAGGACGAGACCATCCTCTATATCGGGAAAGCCAACAATTTGCGCAAGCGGGTCGTCTCGTATTCCCGAATCGCCAACCACGGCAACCGAATCGCCCGGATGATTACCCGGGTGCGCGATCTCCGCTACACCCTCACACGGACCGAAACCGATGCGCTCCTGCTTGAAGCAAGCCTCATCAAGAAGCACCACCCCAAATACAATGTGCTACTGCAGGACAATAAATCCTTCCCGTATATTTTGCTCGCGCATGACCATCCCGCGCCGCAGATTCTAAAGCATCGCGGCAAACATTCCCGCAAAGGCGATTATTTCGGACCTTTCGCTTCCGTGCGCGCCGTCAACCAAACGCTTCGAATGCTTCAAAGCGCGTTCCTGTTGCGCTCGTG
>JAPOUT010000075.1 GCA_026708545.1 Hyphomicrobiales bacterium | reverse complement strand
CACTACCAACTGTTTCATTGAGTGCTGATACCAATTCTGTCACGGAAGGAAATACGGCAACAATTACGCTTACACTGAGCGAAGAACTTGAAAGCGATGCAACATTTAATCTTATCGGCAGCGGAGGTGCGACATACGGAACTCGTGCTGATTGGAATTTAAGTATTGACGGTTTCATCAACTGCTCTGCCACCCAAGCCAGCCCTTGTCAGGTGACAATTCGACAAGGTCGTACGACTGCCGAAGCAACCGTTGAAGTCAATGCGGATTCGACTAACGAGACAACTGCCGAAAACTTTACTGTTTCTGTTGAGGTTGATTCGGGAAGTACAAGCATCGTGGTACCTGGAAGTCCGTCAATGTTGAGTTTCACCATACCTGCGGACTTGCCGACTGTTTCGCTGAATTATAGTGGAACTACATCCGTTCGCAGCAACCAAGGGGTTGTTATGATGATAGAGTTAAGCAGGTCTCTAACCGAAGAAGTTGCAGTAACTCTTACTGCTGGAGGCACGGCAACATATGGCTTTGATCATGATTGGGTTGTAACATATGGAGCAGGTGGCACTGTTTGTGAAGAAGCACTGAATGTAGGAAGTTCTTGCCAAATTACCGTTCCAATAGGCATGACTGCTATCAGGGTGGACGTTTCCACTGGTGGGCAAACAAATCAGACCAATATCGTTTCCATCGAAATTCCACAGGCAAGCCAAAATCTTGTGGCACTGGGAAGCCCTCCGTCTCATACCCTGACGATACAATAAAATCCAAATTAACACGAAACGGTGGTGGGGGTTCGGGAATATCTCCTATTGATGAATGAGATTAACGATTGACCTAGCCCTCACAGCCGCCATTCCCAAAATTCCCCATTGATGTTCCAATGTTTCCTGATATAATGCGAACGGCGGCGAGGGGATTTGAAAGATTCTCCTATATCTGACAAACGGAACATCCTCTCGCCGTTCGTTTCTCCGATAATCTCTGCACGGCTATCACCCAAGCATTTCCAATAGTTGATAATGACCTGGCGAAATTATCGGGAAGGTACATTCGCTAGACGCAGAGAAGTATAACGAATTTATGCCTTCCCTCCGTAAATTCATTAGACATTGAGAATTGCAGGGTATTGATGCGAGCCCTACGGGCCGTATTCCATTCCGGCAATGTTACAAGGGGTAAATCGTTTTCTAAGAAACTCTTCGGATGATGCTCTGTTATTCACCGAGTGGAATCGTCCAGCCAAAGTGGGTGGTCTCGGTGTCAGGGTCATACGATACCTTCGGCATTATTCCCTTGTCTAATAAAGAGTGCATTTCCATGAAAGAGACTTCACTGTCATCGTCGTTGGCAACTCGTAAAAATGAGTAAAAAAGTAACACAGCAAGACCTCCTCCCAAAACATACAATGT
Organism: Hyphomicrobiales bacterium; assembly: GCA_026708545.1. Taxonomy (GTDB): domain Bacteria; phylum Pseudomonadota; class Alphaproteobacteria; order JAPOUT01; family JAPOUT01; genus JAPOUT01. The sequence goes on along the minus strand of JAPOUT010000075.1, from coordinate 23,225 downwards.
AGTTTGGAAATTTTCGGTATCTACCTTATCCTCGCACTCTTCTAATTCTTCAAGCGCTCGGTCAGTGGGTGCGGGGTTGTTGATGAATTGATTATTACAATCCTTATCATCAAAATCCTGCGCGTAAACCGAAGTGACAAGCGAAGTGCTCATGGCAATGGCTAGAAAATAAGTAAACAGTTTCATGTTTTTACTCCATTGTCGATTGCTTCGGATGATGAGTGTTGGAGAATCAAGTGGCGCAACAACACTGGCAATTCCGTAGACTAATACCGCCTTAAGGATATTTTCTATTCCCCTTTGTTGTCAATATCGTATTTCACACCCGCCGTCGGTATTAATTGAAATGTCCGCACGTCAACAGGGTTGTGCCTTTATGCGTATGAATTTCGCAGCAGGGGGCCGGGAACGTCTTCCGCAAGAAATATCACTCTTGCCGCTGCTCCGCGTCTCAAAACAGTCTCGTATCCGGGCAACCTATGCAGGTTTTGTGAAAGATAAAGCCTTGCCAACAGTCTCCGGACTATCCCCGGTTCCTAGCCGGTGCCATCCGCCAAGCCGGTGCCGGGCCCATGTCGTCTGGCGTTTGGCGTAATTCCTGGTGTGCTGTTTTGCCGCGGACACCGCCTTCGCGAGGGTGATTTCGCCGCGCAGATGCGAGAGCAGGGGCGCAACTCCGTGGATGCGCTTGAGGGCGGGATGGATGTCGCCGCGGGCATCGCGCAGGCTATCAACCTCTTCAAGTGCGCCTTCGGACATCATGGCATCGAGGCGCCGTTCGCAGCGCTGATAGACCAGCGCGCGTTCGGGTTCGAGAAGCAGACGGAGGTAGTTTCGGGCGGGCGGCTCGCTGTGCGTTTCTTCCTGCCAGTCGGTTAAGGGCTTGCCGGTTGCTTCGAAGACTTCGAGCCCTCTGGCAATTCTCTGCTTGTCGTTGGGCGCGATGCGCCCTGCGAGTCGGGGGTCGGCTTTTTCGAGCATGGCATAGCAAACATCGACGCCTTCGTTTTTGATGCGCTCTCGAACGCTTGCACGTATGTCGGAAGGGACGGGAGGGATTTGTGCGAGTCCCTGGTCGAAGCAAGTGATGTAGAGACTTGCGCCTCCGACCACAACGGGAATTCGTTCCGCCGCCTTGCAGGCGGTAATAACGGTCAAGGCGGCTTCCATCCAATCGGCTACGGAGGTGTCGTCCTGCGCGTTTTGATATCCGTAAAGATGGTGGGGAATGCGTTCCTCGTCACCGGGACTTGGACGCGCGGAGAGTATTCGAACCTCTCGATAGGACTGCATCACATCGGCATTGATAATCTCGCCGCCAAATTGTTCGGCCAACGCCATTGCCAGTGCCGACTTGCCGCTTGCTGTCGGACCGGCGATGAGGATTCCCTCCACCTCGGCTATTGCCCTTCCTTATCGAAGTTCAGCGCGATGAAACGAACGGTATTGCGCGAGGTGAACAAAAACAACACGGCGCTCCGTGAATCCTCTCGTGCTTTTTTGATGCTCCCAATGACGTCTTCGAGACTTGTCACGCGCTTGCCTCCAACCTGCGCGACAACATTGCCCGCGCGCACGCCTTTTCCAAACGCTTCCGAGTCGGGCGCGATCTGCTCCACAATGACACCTTCGGTGTTGCCGCCAATGTTGAAACGTTCGCGCAAGGCGGAGTCAATAGTTGCGAGCTTCATTCCCAGAATCGATCCGTCTTCGTCCATGCCTTCTTCGGTGCCGTCGAATTCGTTCGATATTCCCGCAGAATCTTCTTCCAGCCGGCCGATTTGCACATCAATTTCGATTGTTCGTTCGTCGCGCCACACACCCAATGTGACATTTTCATCGGCATCCGTTTCGGCGACGAGTCGCGGAAGGTCCCGCATTTTTTCGACCGGCTCGCCGTCGAAGCGCAAGATTACATCGCCGGGACGAATGCCTGCCTCGCCGGCGGGACCGTTGTCCTCAACGCTTGAGACCAAAGCACCTCGCGGAGTTTTCATGCCGAGGCTTGCGGCTATCTCGTCGGAAACTGCCTGGATTTGCACGCCGAGCCATCCGCGCCGCGTTTCACCAAAGCTGCGCAATTGGTCAACGATGCCGACGGCGATAGAAGCGGGTATCGCAAAACCGATGCCGACGGACCCGCCGGACGGCGAAAGTATTTTTGTGTTGATACCGATGACGCGCCCTTCCAAGTCAAACAACGGTCCTCCCGAGTTTCCCCAGTTGATGGCCGCATCGGTTTGGATGAAGTTGTCGTAAGGACCGGAGTTGATGTCGCGGTTGAATCCGGAGACGATGCCCGCGGTGACGGTTCCGCCGAGTCCGAAGGGGTTTCCAATGGCTATGACCCAGTCGCCGACGCGGATGTTTTCCTCATCGCCGAACTCGACGAAGGGGAGGGGGGCATCCGATTCGATTTTCAAGACGGCCAAGTCGGTCTTCGGGTCCCGTCCGATGATTTCGGCGGGGAGTTTTACGCCGTCGGTAAGCGTGACTTCAATGAGGTCCGCGTTTTCGATGACATGGTCGTTGGTGACGATGAGACCTGTCTCGTCAATGATAAATCCGGAACCGGTTGAGCGCGGGCGCGGCTGTTGCCGTTGCGGGAACTGGCGGCGTTCGAAGAATTCTTCAAAGAAGTCGTGGAAAGGCGAACCTTCGGGGAATCTGGGTATCGGCGTCCGGCGCCTCAAAGGCTGAACCTTTTCGGCCGTGGAGATGTGCACGACGGCGGGGCTGAGCTTGGGCACCAGGTCGGCGAAACTTCCGGGATGCTCTTGCGCTCGCGCGCCGACGCTTCCGGCGACCATCAAAACCAAAAGTGCGAGGAAAGAGAGTCTCAAGGCGATTGATTAGGGGGCGTTGCTGTCAGGGGCTTCGACGTTGATGCCGGGGTCGCTCTCAGGGCTGACGGAGAGGGTTGTCTGCTCGGCGGAAAAGTCGAGACCGGGGCAAAAGCGCAACTGCAGGGTTTCGCCTTCTTGTAGATTTAGAGCATCCGTATCGTCGTTTTCCGGTGTGGTGGTAACGTTCTCCTCAATGGCGTTGGGGTTCCGGAAGAAGAGGAAGAATTCGCTGTCGGGCGAGAGCACGAGGGACGTGTCTTCGGATTGAAGCGCGCGTTCGTAGGACTGCATTGAGCGGTAGAAGGCGAAGAATTGGGGGTCAAGTCCGAAGGCGGCGGCAAACACCCTGTTTCTGCAAGCGTCTCCCCGGCCTCGCGTAATTTCGGCGTCCCGGTTTGCTTCCGCCTGTATAACGGTGACGTTTTTATCGGCCCGCGCCCGGATTTCCCTGGCGTCTTCCTGGCCGATGGCCCTGATCTCGGCGGCTTCCTGCTGCCGTTCGGTTTGCATGCGTTCAAAGATTGCCTGCGAGTTTGCTTCGGGGAGGTCGGCGCGACGGATGCGCACATCAACGATTTCGATGCCCAACTCTTGCGCCTGCTGGTTCACAAGATCGCGGATGCGGGTCATCAATACGGCGCGCTTGTCACGCACGACATCAACGAATCTCTCGCGTCCCAGGACGGAGCGCAGTCCCGAGTTCAGCAGCGTTTGCAAGCGCAACTCGCCTCCCTGAATGGTTCCGACGGTGATGTAGAATTGGAGAGGGTCGGTGATGCGGTATCGTGCGAAAGCGTCAACAACGAGCCGTTTCTGGTCGGACGCGATGACCTCTTCCGATGACGCCGAGAGTGCAAGGATGCGTTTGTCGACATGGATGACATTTTGAATGAAGGGGAACTTCAAATGGAGTCCGGATTGTGTGATGACCCGCTTCGGATCCCCGAATTGCAGGACGATGGCCTGGCGTGTTTGGTGAACGGTGAAGAGCGCATCGTAAAGGAGAACGATTACGGCCGCTAAGACAACGACAATGCCGACGAAAGATGCGCGTTTCATTGTCCCGTTCCCGTTGATGTTCTTGTGCGGTTGAGTTCGTTGAGCGGCAGGTACGGGACGATGCCGCCGCCCTGGCCGACCTGATTATCAATGATGATTTTCTCGGAATCCCCAAGCACGCGCTCCATTGTCTCGAGGAACATGCGCCGACGCGTTACATCGGGGGCTTGGCGGTATTCCCGGAAGATTGCGAGGAAGCGTTGCGCCTGGCCTTCGGCTTCGGCGACGGTCTGCTCTTGATAGGCGAGGGCTTCGTTTCGTATGCGGGCGGCTTCACCGCGCGCTTCGGGGACAACTTTGTTTTGATAGGCTTGCGCCTCGTTCCGAATCCTCTCCTGGTCTGCGCGCGCGGCTTGAACGTCTCGGAAGGAGTCGATGACGGCGGCAGGGGGGTCGACTTTCTGCATTTTGACCTGTGTGACCTCGATCCCGGCGCCGTAGCGGTCGAGAGTTTCTTGCATGAGCTCCTTGACGGCTTCTTCCGTGCCTTGGCGTTCCTCGGTTAAGATAGGTTGGATTCGGCTTCTGCCGACGACTTCGCGCATGGTGCTTTCGGCAACGGCCTTGACGGTGCCGGGCGGCTCCTGGATGTTGAAGAGAAAATTCTCCGCGTTTTTGATAATCCAGAAGACGGAAAAATCAACGTCAACGATATTTTCGTCTCCGGTGAGCATGAGGCTTTCCTCGGGAACATCCCGTACGGGCCCGCTGCCGGAATAGTCGGCGGAGCCGATGCGCATGCCGATATCGGTGCGGTTGACTACGGTTACCTTGGGACGAATGACTTCTTCGATCGGGAACGGAATGTGGTAATGAAGTCCGGGGGCCGTCTGCTCGACGAATTTACCAAAGCGCAGGACAACGCCTTGCTCGTCGGGAAGAACTCGATAGAACCCGCTTGCCAGCCACACGACAACGAGTCCAAGCAGGATGAACAAGGTTGTACGCCAGTTCATTCCGCCGCTGCCGCCGCCTCCGCGGCCGCCCCCGCCGAAGAAGACCGAGCGTATCCTGTCCTGTCCGCGTTGTAGCAGTTCCTGGACGTCAACGTTCGGTTCGCCTCCGGGAGGAGGCTTCCCCCAGGGACCTGACCCGTTTGAGTCGTTTTTATCGTCTGATGCCATTTGTGCGCGACCTTAAACTTGGAGCGTTTGAATTTGCTGATTCCTTATTATAGAGTGAATTATTCCATGAAGCAATCATATCTGTGAGGAAGTTGCAAAAAATATGTTTTCGCGTTCGAAGAAACCTGCCTCCGAAGCCGATGCTCGGTCCGTGTTAAAAGGCGTCCGTATCGGCGATATTAGCGCCGACGAGTGCGTTGAAGACATCATCGTCCGCGAATCTCAAGTAATCGTGACACTGGGAGTTGCGCCCGAGCAAGCCGCTTCAATGGAGCCGCTTCGCCTGGCCGCCGAAAAAGCCCTGCTCGAGAGCGGCGCCTTCTCGGGCGCAAGCGTGACACTGACGCATCACCGCGAAGAGACCCCCCACGGCGGGGAAACTCCCCCGCAGCGCACTCCCAAGACCCCCGGCCAGCGCATCCGCCCCGACGGTGTTGAGAACATCATCCTCGTTGCCAGTGGCAAAGGCGGTGTCGGCAAGTCAACGGTCGCGGTGAATCTTGCGCTCGCGCTTAATGCGCTTGGCAAGCGGGTCGGACTTCTGGATGCCGACATCCATGGACCCTCGATTGCGTTGATGATGGGACTCGAGGGCAAGCCGGAAACTTCGGACGGCAAGACCATTCTGCCGAAAGAGAAATACGGACTTCGTTGCATGTCGATAGGCTTAATGACGACTCCGGACACGGCGGTGATTTGGCGTGGACCCATGGTTCAAAGTGCGTTGATGCAGTTGCTTGGCGATGTCGAGTGGGGCGAACTTGACGTCCTCGTGATTGATTTGCCTCCGGGCACGGGAGATGTCCAACTTACGCTCTCGCAGCAGGCGGATGTCACCGGTGCGGTGATTGTCTCCACGCCCCAAGAGGTTGCGCTTCTCGATGTCCGACGCAGCATTAATATGTTTGCGCGCGTCGAGGTTCCCGTGCTGGGCGTGGTTGAAAACATGGCGTATTTTGTCGCGCCCGGGAGCAGTGACGAGAGGCGTTATATTTTCGGACAAGGCGGCGCCCGGCGTTTGGCGGACGAGATGTCTGTTGCTTTTCTGGGAGAGATTCCCCTGATGGAAGAGATTTGTGCGGGTGTCGATAGCGGCGCTCCGGCATTAACGAAGCCCGACAGCATTGAGGCAAAACCGTTTCTTGAACTTGCGCAAAAAGTTTGGGAGCGGGTTCAGGAATCGTAAAAGCCTTTCCAACGGCGATATACGACATATTAGGTGTTTCGCAATCAAACGGCTGGTGTAATGGTATGGAGCATCTATGTGTGTTCGCTTGATATCTCGGCCAGAGTCGCGTCAAGATAAGGTTTGAGAACTGACCAGATACGCAGATCTTGAGCGTAAGTGACAATCTTGTCGGGATGCGCCTTGCGTTCGCGGATTCCGTTGCGAAGTCCTTCAAGAGCGACATCGATACCTATTTTCTTACGGTAACGGAAGCAGTCAACGATGGTCTTGGCTGGATCGAAAATCGGAGTTTCGACTTTGTCGATTACGTGATGTTCGATGCCGACCGACATGGCTTTTTCACCAAACCGGATGGCTCTGAATGACGGGTATCTGATACGGGGCATCCACTCCTTGCGTCCGATGGCAACCCAAGCATGGGGTGGTAGTTGGAGTGTGAGTTCGTGAAACTGGAGAGCCGAGATGAGGCAAATCACCCCTTTCGGTACAGCCTTGGCTATCTCCGCAAAACTGTGGTTCAGGGAATAATCGGCTTCGGGAAGTTCATAAAGCCCACGACCCGCACGCAGGATCTTGCCATCTTTCACCATCCGGGCCAGTGTCTGACAATGAATTTTGGACGCTCTCAGTTCCGACGACCGCATGATGCCGCGCTCGCCAAGGAGGTCGATGGCTGTTTTTCTCTGGGATTTGGTATGGCGTGTGTGCATGTGACAACATATCGGCTTTTTCATGTAGATGCCTATCTTTTATCACAAATCGACAAATTTGGCAATTTCGCAAAATTCCGCGTTGTTACGGCAATTTTCAGGTTTTCCGCGCCTGCCTAAATGCACAGTTCAATATGCCTCCTGCCCCACAATTATGCGCAACTGACGGGAAGGGCAGGAGGCGAGAAGGATCCCGCCAGTCTGATATGTTTATGAACATTATCGAGAGAATCATGTGCAAGAATTAACGCGATTTTTTACGCAATACAAATTCTTTATTGTAATAAGGACTTAAATGTCGTAATAAAGAGGCACTTCATAGACCGGTAACAATGGCGAAGATAATGATTAGGCAGGAGTTTTGCCGACAAACGCGCAAAATTGCACCAGCGGCTTTTTTATTGTAGCGAGGATTTGAATATTATGACAAAGAGTCGCTACATAGAACTGGCAACAATGGTGGAGGCAATGATCAAGGCGGGAGACCTTCCTCCCGGCACGAGATTGCCGACCCACAGGAGTTTTGCTGAAGAGCACGGAATTGCGCTAGCGACAGCCACGCGCACCTATAACGAGTTGAGGAGGCGGGGATTAATTCTCGGAGAGGCCGGGCGGGGCATGTTTGTGCGCGATAGCGCGCTTCCAATCACGCTGGGGCTTGAGCAGGATGTCAACAAAGGTCTCATCGATTTAGTATTCAATACTCCCGGCAACGCAACGGATTCAAAAGTGCTCAGGGATGGATTGAGATGGATGGCATCTTCCGGAGATCTCGAGGCCATGTTGCGTTACCAGCCGCATGGCGGGCGGCCGCATGAACGCAAAATATTTGCAAGTCATTTCTCATCCGTTCACGGCGACATAGAGCCCGAGAATCTTTTCATAACATCGGGTGCACAACACGGACTCGCGATTGCCGTAATGGGGCTTTTGTCGAATGGTGATACCGTTGGGACAGACCCTCTGATCTATCCGGGATTCAAAGCGGCCGCGTCTCTGCATCAGGTGCCTCTCATCAGCGTATCCGGAGAAGAAGGAGTGATGGACCCGAAAGATTTGGAGCGGCAGTGCCGTAAAAAGAGACTCAAGTCTGTCTATCTGATGCCAACAGTCCATACTCCCTTGGGGTCAGTCATGAATAAAAACACGCGCTCGGCAATCATCAAGATTGCGCATAAGTATGACTTGCTCATCATCGAAGACGGCACATATGCCTTTCATGAGACTAATCCACCACCCAGTTTTTTAAGCTTGGCTCCAGACCGCACTATTCACATAGGCGGTTTCTCAAAAAATATTGCCACAGGTCTGCGAATCGGTTTTCTTATTGTTCCGAATCGCTTCAGGAACTTAATCTCTCGTGCCATCAGGGCAACGACGTGGAATATACCCGCATTGATTTCGGCTCTGGTTACGCGCTGGATTGAGGATGGAACCATTGTAAGGTTTGAGGCGGAGAGGCGAAAACATGGAGCCAGAGGACAAAAGATATGCCGCAAAATTCTTCGAGACATCCCGATAGTTTCCCACCCGAATGCAAGTTTTGCGTGGCTCCCGCTCCGCAGGGGTGCAAGAGCGGAGCCGATTATCGCCCGTCTCTCCGAAAAAGGAATTGCAGTCTCTTCTGCAGTTCCCTTTTCGGTCGGCGATGCCGCTCCCCAAGCCTTGCGCATTGCTTTCGGTGGTGTTTCGGAGCAAGAATTGCGCTTCAGTTTGGAATGCATACGCACTGAAATAACTTCGGTATCCTAGCGCGACGCAAAAAACGACATAGAAGGAGGAGTGCAAACGCCACTCCTAAAACGAGGGAAAACGAACGTGGATAGCAACCGTCAAGGGAGCCAATGGCATGAGCAGGAAAAGACGCCTACCTGTATATTGATATTCATGCAGGTGAACGCATCAGGCGTTTTTGTCATCTTCGGAGAATGAATGGGATTCTGATATTTTACAAAAACAGCAAGAGAAATTGATTGACCGTCTCTACAGGGAATGGCGATTAAGTCCTCATTACAATAAAAAAATCTCTAGTTGCAATACCATGTGTTGCAGGCAAAACTCCTGCCTAATCATTGTCTTCACTATTGCTGCCGGTTCTATGGGCGTTTTATTTAAGTCCTTATTACAATAAAAAAGTTGTATTGCATAGGGAAACTGCGCTAACTCTTACACATGATTCTCCACGATGTGCCCTGTGAAAAATTCGGCTACGTCATGAGGTTGTTCTTGTAGTGTGTAACGGAGGTTTCCTTATGTCTCTTTCTCCGGAGATGCAAAATAAGTCTCACGCGAACGATGTTGTGACTCTCTTTGCAAGAGACGCTCCATCCGACAGTAGAGCAGTAAATAAAGCACTCGATAATCATGTCATCTAACAAGAGATTTGTAATGAAAAAAACGCAAAAATTTCATTCTACCTCCTCACCCGAGAGTCTTTCTATAAGATTGCCCAGTTACGTTTACCTTTATTTTTTCTGTCAATCTATTAACCTAATGACAGCTGTAATCTCGGTGGCGGTAGCAGCCGTCGTTGGTAACAAAATTTCTTCAAATCCTCTTTATGCGACCGTGCCATACGGAGTGCAGTTTTTGTTTATATTTCTGGGGACCTATCCCGCGTCTTTACTCATGAAGAAATATGGTAGAAAGGTTGGTTTCACCACAGGTGCTGTTTTCCTTTTATTTGCTGGGCTCACAGGATATTTTTCCATCGTAGAAAGCAGCTTTTCTTTGCTTGTAATCTCTCATGGATTTATTGGCTTGTTCACCGCTTGTGCAAATTTTTATAGATACGCCGTAACAGACGGATTGCCGGAATCTCTTCAACCTAAGGCTTTGTCTCTTGTCGTTGCCGGGGGAATAATCGCGGGAATATTGGGCCCTACAATGTCTAGCCAGTTACAAGATATTTCTGGTTTCCCCCAATTCTCTCTATGTTATGCATCACTTATGGTGTTGGCGTTCATAAATTTGGCTATTATTTATTTCCTACCTGATGCAAATGTCACATCTTTTGAAACGGAAGAAGATCATAAAAACAATATACTGAAGAACCGTGACATTGTATTTGCTTCCATTTGCATAGCAGCATGTGGTTATGGATTAATGAATTTGTTGATGATTCAATCATCTTTAAAAATGGACCACATGCACATCAAATTTGAGGACGTTGCTTTTGCGATTCAATGGCATGTAGTTGCTATGTTTTTTCCTTCATTTTTCACCGGGATTCTAATCTCTAGGCTTGGGCATATAGCTGTCATAGTTTCTGGGTTTGTTTTATTCATAATAAGTTTCTCAATTAATATCTACGATATAAGTTACAACAATATTGCGCTTTCTTTGATCTTGTTAGGCGTTGGATGGAATTTCACTTATGTAGGAGGAAGTTCTATGCTTACTTCGTCTCTTGCTAACAGTTCAGAGAAACAAAGATGGCAAGGTGTCGGAGATACAGCCATAGCAATATTTGCAACGATAGGTGCCATGTCTCCTTCCTTTTTATTAAATGATATAGGTTGGAAAGGTAGTAATATTATTTCTATTGTAATGTGTATTGTTTCTCTTTTTGGAATAATGTTACTAAAAATAAAGCACGGACATGAATTAAAATAATCACTCTTATTATCAAAACAACAGATGAAAGATGGAATTAAAAAAAACGCCTCGGCATTTTCTGTGATTTGCCGGGGCATACCTGCGTGCCAACTAGGTCAAAACCTCCAGACCCGTTGCTATCCCGGCTTGTATTCGCGGTTGGCCTCGGGATCGTCGAATGACGGTTTGAACTGCGCTAGGTCTTGCCAAAGCGCTTCGGGGAGTTCGGCCTGCGCCCAGTCAAGGGTTTGCGTGACTCTCGCGGGTTTTGACACGCCGGCAATTGTGGATGTGACGCGGGGGTCCCGCATGGAGAATTGCAAAGCAAGAGCGCCGGGCGCCGTGCCGTGCCGGGCGCACATCTCCTCTATGGCTTGAACCGGGGCGAGGGTTTCGGCGGTGGCGGGTTGGTATGTGACGCGGGGCATGTCAGCGCTGCCTTTTGCCAAAACACCGCCCGCATAGGGCGCTGCATTCAGTATGGCAATTCCGCGCTCGTGCGCCGCGGAAAAAATCCCGTCGGCGGAACGGTTCAGCACCGTCCATCTGTTGTGGCTTATGAGCGCGTCGAACGGCCGGTCGCGCAAAATAGGCTCCATGGTGTCAAGCTGGCCCATGGCCAAGCCTACGGCATCCGCCACACCTTCGTCTTTGAGTTTGAACAATTCATCCAAGGCACCGCCTTCCCGGGTGATTTCGGTTAAATCACGGGCGTGCTCCGGGTCGTGGAGATGCAGGAGTTGCACCTTGTCCAGGCCGAGACGGGTGAGACTCTCCTCAATAGATTGTCTGACTCGGGGAGCGTCAAACCTGCCGGTTTCCATGTCTCTGTCCACTTTGGTTGAAAGAACAAAACCTGCGGGCAGTCCGCCGCGTTCGCGAAGTGCGTCGCCAATTCGTTGCTCGGAGCGGCCAAATCCGTAGTTGTTGGATGTATCAAGAAAGTTCACCGGCCCCTCAAAAATAGATTGCAGGGTCTCGCGCGCACGGGCGTCGTTGACTTCGTAGCCGTAGGTATCCGGCATATCTCCCAGACTCGAAGTGCCGAAACACAGCGAAGTCACTTGCAAGCCGGTATTGCCGATTGTTTTTGTTTTCGTTGTTGTCGTCATCAGATTGACCCCGCTTCAACCATGTAATTGTTTGCCGTGCACATTGCAGAATCGTCGGATGCCAGAAACAGCACCATACGCGCAACATAAACCGGATTGATCAAATCCGGAAGACATTGGCGTTTCTGGTGGTTTTTCAACGCGTCCGGCGTTGCCCAAAGTTCTTTTTGGCGGTCCGTCATGATCCACCCGGGAACCACGGCGTTAACGCGTATGCGGTGTTGTCCGAGGTCGCGTGCCATCGTGCGCGTAAGACCGTGAACGGCGGATTTGGCGGTGGTATATGCCGGGAAGCCTCCACCGGCTTCCCACCAGGAATTGGATCCCAGATTTACGATTGCTCCCCCTCCCGCTTCGATCATTCCGGGCGCGACCGCCTGTATGGCAAAAAACATGTGGCGCAAATTGGTTGCCATGCGTTCGTCCCAATATTGAACCGTTACGTCTTCCCACGAGTGTCGGTCGTCGCGGGCCGCGTTGTTCACCAGTATCTGCGCGGGGCCCAGACGGTCTTGCAGCCTGGCCAATCCGGCGCGCATTTCGTCAATTTCACGCAGGTCGCAAGCCTCAAACGCGACATTGCCTTCCGTGTCAGCCTGCAATTTCTTGCCGGCGTTTTCGTCCAAGTCCAAAAACCCCACGTTTGTGCCTTGGCCGGCAAAGGCTTTCACAATTTCGGCGCCTATGCCGGATGCACCTCCGGTCACAAACGCGGTTTTATCTTTCAGGCTTGGGTACGTGGCAAATTTCATCGGGTTTCCTCATCATTAATACGATAAAAATCCCTGGCTGTCTGCATAAAAATTTTCCGTTGTGCCGCCGAACCGAAATTCTCGGTCAAACGACGGGCTTGAGTGAACCAGTCGGCGTATTCACATCGAAGCCTTGCGACCGGCCAGTCGGAACCCCACATGATGCGTTCTGCACCGAAAATGCCGATAACGTGGTCCGTGTAGGGCTTTAGCATGCCATCCGACCAATCTTCGTCCGCTTCGGTCACCAGGCCCGATAATTTGCAGTAGGCGCCCGTGTCATTCGCCAGCGCCGACATGCCTTGCGCCCAGATATCAAAACTCTCGTCGGAATGTGTTCTGAATTGGGGTTTCATGGAATGATCGATGACCGCCCGCATTTTGGGATATCTTGTCAGCAGTTTGTGAAAATAGTCGAGATGTCTCGGAAATCCGAGGCAATCAAACGTGAGGTCCAGACCTATCAAGGCCTCGTAAGCCCATTGAACATCGTCACGCAGCATCCACCCGTCGTCCGGGATATCCTGAATCATGGGGCGCACACCGGCAAATTTCGGATGTTTGGCCAGCCTTTCCAAGGTGGTGCGCTGTGCCCGGTCCTCAAAATTGATCCAGCCGACCACCTTGGCCACATGCGGGGTGCTATCCGCGATACCAAGCATATATTCGGTTTCTTCAACGCTTGGTGCCGCCTGGACGAGCACAGTGTGTTCCACTCCCGCAGCGGTCAAACCTGCAGAAAGGTCGCGCGGGCCGTAGCGGCGTGTCAGCACCGGATCATTTGGCGGCATCCAAACATAATCCCCGCGTGCCGGGTTCCAGAAGTGCTGATGTGCATCAATCATGAGCGTGCCTTAAAAGTTTTTGTCACGTCCGAGTGTCGGCGTGAAAGCAATGCACGGTTTTCGATCAAGTAGATCATTGTCCCGGCCCTTCGAACTCTTCGCTTGAAACGTTTATTGACAATAGAAACACTTTACAAATACAATTGCAACGAGAACCGGTTGCAGGGAAAATAACAATGAGGATGCTTTGACAAGGATTTTTGTTCCCGAATGCGATCCGGCGGCGGGCGGTTTGAGATGAGCGTGCGCTATGCGGTTGTCGGGGCCGGCTGGATCAGCCAGGTTGCCTTCCTGCCCGGTGCGGGACTCACTGGAAATTCAAAAGTCACCGCAATTGTCAGCGGCAACCCCGCCAACGCCAAAAGACTGGCTGATTTTCACGGCATTGAGCATGTTTTTTCTTACGAGCAATATGACGAGATGCTTGCGGCCGACCATGTGGACGCCGTCTATATTGCGCTTCCGAATTCGATGCACGCCGACTATGCCATCCGCGCGGCCGGGGCGGGCAAGCATGTTCTGGTGGAAAAGCCTTTGGCCGTTTCCGAAGAAGAATGTGAAGCAATGATCGCGGCCGCGAAAGAAGCGGGGGTCCACCTGATGACCGCTTACCGGCTGCACAATGAACCCGGAACGGTTCACGCGCTCGACCTGATACGCAACGGCGCAATCGGGGACCCGCGCCTGTTTGCGTCGCTTTTTTCCTTCATGGCCGCGCCGGGCAACCACCGCTTGCAGGCGGAACACTGGGGAGGTCCCTTGCAAGACATCGGGGTCTACTGCATCAACGCGGTTCGCCATGCATTCGCGGATGAACCCGTGCAAGTCCTGGCGGTGCGCAACCATATTGGCGATCCCCGGTTTCGCGAAGTTGAGGAAACGATAGCGGCGACGTTGATTTTTCCCGAAGGCCGGATGGCCCAGTTTTGTGCAAGTTTCGGTGCCGAACAATTAGACATGTATCGAATTGCCGGAACCGAGGGGGAAATTGCCGTGGAATCCGCCTATGACTTTCAAACCGACACCATTGTCCGACTCACGCGAGGCAAGGAAGTGACGGAACACCGTTTTGCGCAGACGGACCAATTCGCGGGCCAAACCGGATATTTTTCCGATTGTATTATGGCAAACGCATCGCCGGAAGCGGACGGCGAAGAAGGGCTGGCTGACGTTCGAATCCTCAAGGCAATAGAAAAATCGGCACAAAGGGGCACGGCACAAAATGTGGAACGAAAACCAAGGCCGTGTCACCCGACAAACGAAATGGTCCGCAAGTTCGAACCTACGACAAAACGTCTTCTGGTTTAGACCGCCAAGGCTTTGGCATGGTGGTGCAGATGATCTTCGATGAAGGTTTGAATGAAATAATAGGAATGGTCATATCCGGAGTGCGTGCGCAGGTTTAACGCTTGTCCGGATTCCCGGCAGGCCTGTTCCAGCAAATGCGGCTTGAGTTGCTCTTCAAGAAATTGATCCTTGTCGCCCTGGTCGACCAGCATGGAAGCTTTGGACGGCTGTGCACGCACCAGCTCGCAGGAGTCGTACATGCGCCAAGTGTCCCGGTCGTCTCCGAGATAGCCGCTCAGCGCTTTTTCTCCCCACGGACATTGCATCGGCGCAACAATCGGTGCAAACGCCGAGACCGAACGATAGATTTGCGGATTTTTCAAGTGCAGGCTCAACGCGCCGTGTCCGCCCATGGAATGCCCGAAGATTCCCTGTCGTTCCTTGTCGACGGAGAAGTTTGCGGCAACCAGTCGGGACAATTCCTCGACGATGTAGCTTTGCATTCGATAATTCTTGTCCCAGGGAGAGCGCGTCGCATCAAGGTAAAATCCCGCGCCCGTTCCAAAATCCCAGTCGTCGTCCTCGCCGGGCAGGCCCAGTCCGCGCGGACTTGTATCGGGTGCGAGGATGGCGATTCCCAATTCTGCGGCAATCCGCTGCGCTCCCGCCTTGATGGCGAAAGTCTCCTGCGTGCACGTAAGCCCCGAGAGCCAGGTCAGCAACGGTGCGTTTGGCTTTTGCGGCAGGAACAGGGCGAATTTCATTACGCAACCGCAAATATCGGACTCGTGCGCGTAAAAGCCCTGAACGCCCCCGCAGCATTTTTGCTCTGATAGAATATCCATTCGCGCAACTCCCGAAATCAACTCCTTCTCCTTCGATAGCCGCAATATGTTATAGATGCAAGCATGAAGATTATACGCGTTGCCGTTTATAGAACCATTCCGCCTTGTTCGAAAGGCGTATATGTCCGGGGCGAGGGCAACGAACTGCGCGATTCGGAGGCATCGGTTGTCGTGTCCGGGACGGATGCCTGCTTGCGTGCGGATTTCGAGAGTCCCGGCGCGCCGGTTGCGGAATATGCGTGAGAGCATCGAGACGGGACTTGCAACTTACGGGTTGCGGTTGCTGGGCGATGTCGTTGCGCGCGTGGAGGACGAGTCCGAACCTTCGCATTTGTATCTTGCAGGCAATGCCGGCGGTGAAATGTGGGACGTGTTTGCCGCCTCGCCCGAGTCGTCGGACGGCAATGCGCATCCGCTGGACAGATGGACGCGCCGCGTGCTGGAGTCGCTCGGGCGCGAGTGGAATGCGCGGGTGTTGTTTCCGTTCGGCGGTGCGCCGTGGCATCCGTTTCAGCAATGGGCGCGCTTGGCCGGATGCGGAAGCGCTTCGCCGTTGGGAATATTAATGCACCCGCGTTTCGGCGTGTGGTGCGGTTATCGCGGCGCGTTCACATTCGATGCGACGGGGCGGCGCGAGACCGTGGAACCGCAAGTGCCGTTCGCGTGCGGCGATTGTGCCGCAAAACCCTGTCTCGGCGCTTGTCCGGTCGGCGCCGTCACGAAATCGGGGCTGGATGCGCCGCGCTGCCGCGCCCATGTTCTCTCGGATGCCGGCAAGGAATGCCGCACCGGCGGCTGTCTGGCGAGACGGGCCTGCCCCGTCGCGGCGCAATGGCGGCAAAGTTCGGCGCAACAGGCGTTTCACATGGCCGCCTTTGCAAGTGGGTCAATCTCCTTGTAGAATGGACGGCATGACTCTTTTACGTTTTTGCCTTGTCGGTTTGATTTCAGCGGCCGCGTTCGCTTCGGCGGGTTTTATCGACTACTCCGACAGCTTCGCGCCGGATTCGGATTTGTGGGAGCGCTGGCAGGCGCATGATGCGGCATCAACGCGCACCGTTGATTTTTCCGTTTGGGACGAGTTGCTCGGGCGCTACTTGAAGGTGGATGAAAGCGGCATCGCGCGTTTTGATTATGGCGCGGTTGCCTCCGCCGACCGCAATGCTCTCGATGCGCTAATCGAAGAGTTGGGCAGTGTTCCCGTTTCGAGTCTCTCGCGCGACCAACAGATGGTTTACTGGATTAACCTCTACAATGCGCTGACCGTTCAATTGGTGGTCGAGCACTACCCCGTCGACTCCATCCAGGACATCGATATTTCCGGATTTTTCAGCAGCGGACCATGGGAAGCCGAACGCATCGGAATCGAAGGCGCCGCCCTCACTCTCAACGATATCGAGCATCGAATCCTTCGGCCGATTTGGAATGATTCCCGGCTCCATTACGCACTCAACTGCGCCTCGATAGGCTGTCCGAATTTGCTCGGACGGGCCTGGCGCGTTGAGAGTGTCGATGCCGATCTTGATGCTGCCGCGCGCGCATACGTTAATAATCCTCGCGGCTTCCATATTGATGCCGACGGCAACGCGGTTGTCTCGAAGATTTACGCATGGTTTGTGGAGGATTTCGGCGGCGACGAAGCCGGCGTGATTGCGCATTTAAAAACCTACGCCGAAGGTGACACCGCCGCGGCACTCGAATCCCTCGGGTCTTTATCGCGCAGCGATTATGACTGGTCTCTTAACGCTCCCTTGCGGTGAAACAATCGGGAGGTTTTTATCATGACGGCCCGCATTTACCGACCTTCAAAGAGCGCGATGCAATCCGGACGTGCGGGGAGCGAGCAATGGGTTTTGGAGTTTGAGCCTTCGCTTCCGCAATGGCGCGAGCCCTTGATGGGCTGGACGGCATCGTCGGACATGAAGCGGCAGGTTCGCCTTCGCTTCAAGAGCCTTGAGGAGGCGCTTGCTTACGTGCGTGACAAGAACATTCCTTTTCGCGTTGAGCGTCCTGCCGCCCGGCGGCATTCCCGGCAGAGTTATGCGGATAATTTCAGATCGGACCGTCCGATTCCCTGGACTCACTAAGGGTTCCCGGCCCCGTAGCTCAACCGGATAGAGCAGCGGTCTTCTAAACCGCAGGTTGCAGGTTCAAGTCCTGCCGGGGTCGCCAATTCTTGTTTTTCGTTATAGGAGGCACGAGGGGGCATCCCACAGGAGAAACAAGTATGCGGAAATGGGGATTGTTGACGGCAAGGAAGTCGTGGTCACTACGGACAATATGGAGACGTCCCGGAGCATATTGAAGTGCTTTCGTTTTCCATGTGATTCGCCTCCACGATTTTCCGTTCGTGCCGCTTGGTCCTGCGTTGGAGATTGTCATCGCTGTTTTCCTTTGTGTGTATCCGAAGACGTTTAAGAAAGCCCCGACAGAATCTTTTGGATAATGCCGGGGCTTTCTCCCTTTGAGTTGGGTTTGATTGGTTCACAGACAACCACCAAGGTCGGTCTTGTAGACAGGTGCCATGGGTCCGTACACCCAATAGGAAATCAAGCTTTTTTGCGGCGAATCCAGGAAGTTATGTGGCAGAGATAGAAACGTCCTTGATATGCCAGAGAAAATAATTCGGGGATGCTTGGGCGAATCAGGCGGGATTTTTGTCGGAGAGCGGGGAGAAAACTGCGAATCAGAGGGAATCAGACGGGGAAATGCGAAGAATTTCCGAGTGCTTCGTGAGAGTTGGGAGCACTTTGGGGATGGTTTCGATGGTTCCTGTGTATGTCGTTATCTGTTTTCAGAAAAAATATCGACAATTTCGGAAAAAAGGGTTGTTTTTTTTTTTTTTTACCTTCTAGGATGTTAGCAGATGCCTTTGAATCTAGGTGTCAACGTCGTTTAACTTGTAGAAGGAATCCTGATGAGCATATTTCGACTTGTAACAGTAACCCTTTCGCTCGTTTTGCTTATCGCTTGTGGTGGCGGAGGCGGGGGCGGCGCTGGAGGTGGAGGAGTGACACCTCCCCCGCCTGACCGAACGGGAATCCTGCCTGCATCACTCATCACAAACACACAACAGGCAAGGGATGCAATCGATGGCTCAACTCCGTTGAGTATGACCCCGCAAGATATAGAAAGAACACTCGAGTCGAGTGCCCGGACGGCGGGAAGGCTGCTGTTCAGCGACATTGTTAACTTGTCAGGAGGAGCAGATACGGATGTCACCTGCACGAACAGAACCTGCACGGGAAGCATTCCCGATGGTGCCAACACGGGCAGTTTTAATCTTTCTCTCGATCGTTTCGGCGAAATTCCCGAAGTTGACGACCGGGATTTAACAGGATTCAACCAAGAATACAATGCCGTCATGACCGACACGGGGGTTACACTTGTGCAGGGCCGTGCCGCCGGTCGAACTGCTGATGGCGGGATGCGTCAGTTCCAAAGTTATAGCGGCTGGCTCAATGACAGTGTGTTTGCGGTCCAGATCGAAAGGGCAGAAGCAGACGGCACGGATACAATTTTACTCGCTTCGTATAGCTTCGGTGATGTTAATACTCCCGCAGACAATCCGTCGGGGCCAGGCAGTGCAACATGGAGCGGTGTGATGGTTGGCGGGACAAGTGAGAGACAAATTGTTCAAGGTGATGTTGAAGTAGACATTGATGATTTCAGCAACCCGGACGTTGATGTTGCATTCAGCAATATCCGGAACCTTGTTACCAGCGCGAACATTGGCGGTATGACTTGGCCGGATCTTACCCTGACAGACGGGGCCTTCGAATCTACGGATGGTTCTATCAAAGGAGTGTTCTACGGCACAACTCATGATGAAGTTGGTGGTGTCTTCGATAGGGACAACATCATCGGGGCCTTTGGTGCGACACGTCAATAACCTCAACTATCAACGGAAAACCCTCATTTAACCAAGTTTGGAGTATCTTATTATGCGTTCTGTTTCCTTCGTCTCGTGGCGGGTATTTCGGCGGTCTGTGTTGTTGCCTGTCGGAGCGTTTTTATTGTTGTCGATTGCCGGGCTCTCATCTTCTTCGGAGGCGGACGAGCCGCTGTTCGCGCGCTCGGCGCAACAACTCGAGCGCTTATGGGGTAGCGTACTCGGATGTGCACACCCGGGTGACGGCGAGCCGCGCAGCACTTTCGAGACAACTCTCGATGGCGGCAACGCTTCTTCCGCCATTGATCACGATTATGTCGAATGCGGAAAGCGTGCGCTCCGTAACACAAGTTCGCGCATGCTCGTTGACACCATCGAAGACACTCTTCGACAAGGAGGCGTTGCGCTCTTCGATGAGCGTTTTCGTTTAAGTTCGGGCATTGGATGGGTCTGGGGGGAGAGCGTCACCGGCGAGTTCGATGCTCTCATTCCATTGCTGGACAACGAGCATTCCAACGGAACCGGGCAGGCGCTCTTCCTGCAGCCGGGAGCGATTTTCTGGCCGGGACTCGAAGGTGAAAACCGCATCGACGCAAACCTCGGACTTGTGTATCGCCGGCACTTCACGCCCGACATCGTCGTTGGCGGGTCGGCCTTTTACGACTACGACTTCAAGCAGGGCGGGCAACGGGTCGGTCTCGGCCTGGACCTGCAAAGCGGCATTCTCCACACGGCGCTGAACTATTACCATCCCCTTGACGACTGGCAGGAAGGCCGAGCCGGTTATGTGGAACAGCCCCTCCAAGGCGCTGACTTCCGCTTGGGGGTCACTTGGTCGCGCTTCCAACTCGACACGAGCGTGGGTATATGGCGATTTGAGGGTGACGAGGAGGAAAAAACAAAGTGGCGTCCCGCTTTCGGCGTTGAAGCAGGGTATCAGATTCTTCCCGGTGTATTTCTGCAGGGCGGGTACGAGCGACACGACTCCGATGATTCGCTGGACTCGCGCTGGAATGCGGGTCTCGCGTTCCGCTTCTCTCTGCCCGGATTCGAAGGCAGCGAGGGCAGTAACGGGCGCGTAGTGCAACCCAACCTCTGGGAGTTGTTCGAGCGCGAGAAGCGGGTGTTATACGAGGAACGGCGTGTTCTTCAGATCCCGATGAGCAGTCAAAGCCAAGTCATCCGCGAACCCAGGGATTCCGGGAACATGCCGACGACGACCAAAGTCATCGGAGTGATTTCGGGCAGGGAACTCAGGGAGGACGAGACGATTGAGGTCGTTGTTTACGAGAGCACTACGGCACAATACGGACAGGCGAGCGACAACGACTTCACTTTCTCGCAAGGGGTTTATGGTGTCGATACGCAAACGGGCGGGTATGTCACGTTGATGGGCAGCTCGGCATGCGCCGCCTCGCCATGCCGGATGGATGCTCCCGCGAATTCAAAGGCGAAGAGCATCGAAATCGAAGTGTCCGCCCTTGATGATTCGGTTGAGAAAGAGATTCCTGAATTTATAGACATACGGATTGATATCCGCGACGGGTCGGGGAATTTGGTTCATTCGAGCGATGTCGTTCGTGTGACGATTCAAGGGCACGGCAACACCATCGCTTTCTCCTCGGACACCGGAAGCATCGCGGAAGAGAACGAAACTTCTTTCAACATCACCCTGCACATTGACGAGCCTCTTCCTGCGGGGACGGACGCAAGCGTCACCTTGGCACGCAGCGGAACAGCAACGGACGACGACTATACGCTCTCTCCCGCGAGAGGCAACAACGGCACTCTCATAGACGACGTGTGGACTCTTCCAACGGAGACCGAAACGGCAACCTTGCAAATTACTGCCGTTGACGATTCCGACGATGATGATTCCGGACCTGAACGTGCCTCCTTCACGCTCACCAATCTTACAGGTGCAACGGGCTGGTCTCTCGGGAGTGCAACAATCCAGCACGTCGACATCACGGAAGAAGACGCAGGAGCGCCTCGTACGGGTTCTGCTTTCATTTGGGGAGACATCGACACGCCAGATGGTGATTTCGGCGACACGATTCGCATCCTCGACATGAACACAGTGAAATTCACAACTGCTGATTCGACCGTTGCCGATGAAGGCGAGATGGTGACAATCAGCGGGGAGTTGGAGGCGTTGTCGTTGCCTGTGCCGCTTAACCTTATGGTTGATAATGCTTCGTCGGCGGATTTGGGTGATGATTTCCGTTACGGGCACAAGGTTTACGAATTGGATGCGGCCACGGGACAGCAGAGCGCACCGGCCAGTGCAACGAACTGTCCCGCCGCGACGTGCGAAATGCTGATTCCGGCAGGAGTGACAAGATTCGATGTTGACGTGGACATCCTTGCCGATGCGACCCTGAAGGAAATCCCCGAGGAGATTGTTTTGCGGGTTGATGTTCCCGAGGAGCATCGGAGCATAATTCGGGGCAATGAAACAACGGTGATAATTCGGGCACATGGCAACACTGTCGGGTTTGCCTCAAGTTCGGCTGACGAACTGA
Organism: Hyphomicrobiales bacterium; assembly: GCA_026708545.1. GTDB lineage: Bacteria > Pseudomonadota > Alphaproteobacteria > JAPOUT01 > JAPOUT01 > JAPOUT01. Next base: position 1,442 of record JAPOUT010000075.1, on the reverse strand, counting down.
TGGAAAACAGCGGCACGGCGGGGGTAACCGTGGATGTTGACCTGCCTTCACCCACGTCGATTACGCTGAATGTTGCGGCGACGGATGATGCCGCCACGGTGATGATAGATAGGGATTACACGATATCGACCAGAAGCCTGTTGATACCGGCGAACGCCTCAAGCGCGTCGCTGACGCTGCAGGGCATCAATAATGAGAGATCCGAAGGAGACAAGACGATAACCCTGACGCTATCGGGCAACCTGCCTCGGGGATGGAGTCTTCCCTCCGGTGACGCTACGCACGAGATCACCCTCCGCGATGACGACCTCGGCATTGGCTTTACGTCCTCTAATACAACTCGTGTTGAGGAAAACGTTGGTAATGTGGTTCTCAGTGTCGCTCCCAACCGGACTCTCACAGGGGCGGCAACAATCGCATGGTCGGTGACTGCGGGCAGCGACGAGCTCACCAGCGCGACCGCTACAAGCGGGACCCTTAGTTTCCAAACGGGCGACGACGGGGATGACCCCCAAACGATACCGCTCGCCGTCCTGGACGACAACAATGCCGAGGATGCCGAGGAGGTCACCGTCACGCTGACCGCTACAACGTTGCCGTCAGGATGGAATATCAGCCGTAACACCCACACCTTCACCATTGAGCCCAGCGACGGCACAATCACGTTTACCGAAACCGGCACCATTACGGCACGTGAAGGCGAGAGGATTAACATTGGCATAACGAGCACTGCGGACGGACCGAGGGGCGGGTATCCTTTGACGATTTCCATACCGGATGGTTCAAATGGTTCGAATGACATCACCTTCCCCGCAACCGTCACTCTTCCTGAAGGACAGAAGGCGCAAAATTTCTCCATCACGATAAGGAGGGATAATACGCCGGAAAACGAGGAGACTTTCACGATGAGTCTCGGTTCGGGTGCCTCTGCTCCGGCTGGCTGGACTGCATCGAGTTCACGCACCATCATCATCCCCGCCAACGAAAACACCGTCACCTTCGGCCCGCCATCATCCGTAACAATAAGTTCGGGAGAAAGCGCGACCATTACTGCGAGCATTAACCTGGCCATACCCGCGAGCACGCCCTCGTCGCAGAGAAACATTACCATCACGCCGAGTGGAAACGCGGTGGCAAACACCGATTACCAACTTTCGGTTTCATCATCTTTGCACGGAAACCTTGTCAACAATAACAACTCATGGACTTGGACGTTGCCGGAGGGAGCAGACAGCGGTGGGAGCACGCGGGACATAGATCTCACCATCACGGCTATGGGGACAAACCATAGAAACCTCGCGCTCGATTTTGGAGGGACGCTACTGCCTGGATGGAATGTTACTCCCGCATCCCGCAGCATCACCCTCACCCCTGCAACGGGTATACCGGACGTGCGCACCATCGGTTTCGCGAGCGATGCTTCCACGGTGAGCGAAGGCAGC
>JAPOUT010000081.1 GCA_026708545.1 Hyphomicrobiales bacterium | reverse complement strand
CACGGAATTCATTCGGCATCTTCGGCAATCAATCCGCTTTTAAAGGGAATAAATTTATCGGGGGAGTGTTTTATGACCGGACAAAGAACGCCGAGTTTGGAGCATTTGGAGCGATAAGGATGCCGTTACCGTAAAAGCCCTTAAGAGCGTCATAACCCCGTCCACTGCCATAACCGCATTGGAAGCGTTGGAAGGCCCTTGTGAAGGACGTTTGCATACGGAGTCGAAATACCTGTGTGACGGTGATTGCCACATGGATGACGAATTAGGAGAAGAGAGGCTGGAAGAACGCAAAGAAGAAGCCGGTACCGAATGACGCGATGGATTTAAAATGTTTGGGTGATGGTCGGGCGGAGATTAGCGGGGCACGGAGAAGACAACCCCCGATCTTGGAGAGCCGTTCATTTTACCTTTCATGATGGAGACTCCCTGGTCTTGGTTGGTGGATATTTACAAGAACCACGCTGCCCGGTTCAAACCAAGGTTTTTGCGGGTGCCCGAAAAAAGAACAAGCATTTATTCTATAGTGATGAACGATAGTATGTCGTTTGTCATTCGGGCAAAGTCGGGGTTGTACGTTAGTCTTTGCAGGGGAAGGTATTTTGCGTCCTGCGTGCTGCCGAATTCTCCTTTCCAGGGGGAGTCCACCCCATGGCATGCTTTGGCCTCTTCTTCGTTTGCGCCGATGTTGTCTCCGCATTCCTTGATTTCTCCGTTCTCCCCGAACAGGACGTTGTCGGGCGAGTAGGGAAATGTTACATGGGAAAAATTGAGGATTTTTAAATCCGGCCGATACGCATTCCGGTACTCCGTGCGGCCGTCCTTGCTTTCTTTTTCGTCGCTGCTGCCATAATAGATAAACCTGCTTTTTTCATGCGAAGACGCCTTGCGAAGCACTTTCAAGGTTTTTCTCGAGTGCACCGAAACGTCATGTTCGGCAAGCATTACAAAAACGGGAGGCCGCAGGCCCTTTTTGCGTCGCAACGTCCGAATTGTTTTTGATTTAAGCTCCATAAGTTCGGCAAGGCCGTTTGTCGGCATGGAATGATATCGAACGGGGCTCTCCTCCGGATCAATATCCACCCAGTCCAAGATATGCCGCAACCAGCGTGTCTGCCATAGCAGCGGAGAGTAAACGACATGCAGGGAGGGAGACAGCAACACCAGGCCGGAGAGGTCCGTATGGTTTGTAGCCGCGTGTGTTGCAAGCAGGCCGCCTAGCGAGAATCCGACGATATAAACGTGATCCACCTCGTTTTTCAAAGAACGAATGCCGAAGTCCACGGCTTCAATCCAGTTTTCTTTTGTGACCTGCAAAAGATCCCCCGGACGGGTTCCGTGCCCCGGCAGCAACATCGCCCTTGTTAAAACGCATTCCGAGTTAAGGAATTCAGCGATGTCTTTTAATGAATAGGCGGTATCCGAGATGCCGTGGATGAGAAGCGCGCCCCTGGAAGGCTTCGCGTCACAGCCGGGAGGGACGGGTAATTCATAGGGCGTGATGCGGCTTAATTCCAACTCCATGTTGCCGGCGTCAAAATAAACCCGGTGCTTTTTCACGTAAGCGGTGTTTTCCTCTATGTATTTTTTGAAAGAAGTTTCTTTTTTAAAGTCGAAGTCGAATGTCTCCGCCGAAGGCCGGTAGTATGCCTCGTCCGGGGTGAGGGAACCGCACGCAGCGACGCCGGCCAGCAACAGCATGCCGATAAGGATGCGGGGTGTTTTCATTTGTTTCTCCGTGTTGCGTTTATTAATAATTAATTATCGTATCGGAACTCGTGCATCGCTTTCGTATATCGACCACACAAACCCTGCGCCAACGGCACTCGTTATCTCGTCAAGAAGCAGCGGGCTGTCTTCATTGGCTGTGCCGCCATAATAAGAAACCTGCACTTCGGTAAAAAATCGCAAGCGGTCGGTAATGCCGTAAGAAAAGGCTGCAGACAGTTCACTGCCCATGTAGCCGGCTTCAGCGTCATAAACCATGCGTGAAGATGTCGCATATTGCTCTTCAACCTGATAGAAATAATCCTGCAATTCTTCCGTTGCAAAGGTTGCTCCTAATTCCAAAGATATATCGAAGCTCTCAAAGAGATCATCCAGGTCATACGAGATCTCAGGATTGAATACATAACCGCGGTGGTCAAGGTTGCCGAAATCCGTTGAAAACACGGCGCGCACAGGCATCTCCAGTTCCAATTGACCTTTGCGGTATTCCCCCAGATTGACCGTAAGCTGGGGCCCCACCTCCCCGAGAAAGTCGAGATCCGGCATGCCCCGCCTCGCATCGTTGTCCTCGGAATCGGCATCAAAAGACGCATCAAAACTTATATCAAATTCAAAACGTTCTGTTTCCAAAACAACTCCTTTAACGATACTGTCGTCCCCCAGCCTGAATATGTCTCCGCGGTAAATGACATAGGGAGCCGCCGCGCCGTTCGTGTTATGCTCGTCCGATCCGGGATAGTCGGGAGCATGCTCGCCGATGCCCGCAACACCGGCCTCCCAAAGAGGTTCCGTTTCTTCATCTGCGGTTTGCGCAAGCGCGGCAGACGAAATAAATTGCAGAACGGCTGCCGCAAGAAGTTTGTACATCAGCGTATTAAATCCCGATTTCGTTGTGGCGTCAATTGGCAGGATTCACTCAAGCGGTGCATCCGCGCGGAACCAAAGCAAGAGGTTTTTGCGGGTGCCCTTGATGAATTTTTTGAATATTCACGGGCAACACCCGGGGGAAACAGATGGCGGACCGGAGGGGGGCCGCCATCCGTTTCACTCTGCATGAAGGCCTGACGGAGTTAATCTTCCATAAGTTCGGACATTTCTCCCGTTCTGGCGTCAACCCAGACT
>JAPOUT010000054.1 GCA_026708545.1 Hyphomicrobiales bacterium | reverse complement strand
CCTTACCGTTGGGGCTCCCACCACAACACCAACGGGTGGAACCGTTACCTTCTCTAATCCATCGTCCGCCAGCATTGCCGAGGCAGCAGGAACCGCAACCATTACTGCAACCATTAGCCCACAGCTTCCCGCAGACGAAACCGTTACCGTTACCATCACGCCGAGTGGAACCGCGGCAAGGGATACTGACTATACGCTCTCGACTACAGACGGGACACTCACCGGCAATATGTGGACGTTGCCGACGCAAAGTGCCAGCGCAACACTCACCGTTACAGCTAATGACACTCCCGGCATCACAACGGACAGATCCCTTACGCTCGCTTTTTCCGGCACAACGTCAACGGGTGGATGGAGCATTACCGACGCATCCCACAGCATCACCATTAACAATGATGATATTGCCAAGAATAAAGTTGGTTTTGCGGCAGCGAGTAAAACGATAACTGTTGACGAAGATGTTGGTACGACCTCACTCATGATGCAACTCTCCAACGCTGATGGAACGCCTTACACGATCAATACACCCATAATAAACTTCAAGGTGAGAACCAGCGGTGACACCAATAGCAGTGATTACAGCATCAGTTTCACCAACGGAATTAATGATGGAACTTGGTTCAATAACGGCATAGTGTCCATCTTCCAAGGAGGGAGTTTCACAGGAGGACTTGTCCCTGTCACTGTCACCGTTACCGATGACAATACAAATGAGGGCACGGAGACTTTTACCCTTACCATGGAGCTGGATGGGACGGCAGACGGTACGGGAGGAGTTTTTTTCCCAAAAGACAGTTGGGAAATCGACCCTGACAACAACACGGTTACTCTGACCATTAACGATGACGATTAGGCTGTCACGATACTTCCAAATGTCTCATGTATCTCATTCGGGGCAGTCATTAATGCGGATATGACAGGGTGGACATGACACTGAACAATTCCGTTGTGGATTAAGATATCGCTGTTTAAACCCCTTTTATACCGGCCGCTGAGCCCCCTGGTAATCTCCCTAAAGCCGTCCGTTAACATGATTGATGTATTTGGCAGGCCGGTTTTGTTCGGTGCGGCATCCAGGTTTGCAATGCGCTTATGTTTGGCGTTGAGTTTCCTGATATCTCATTCAAACTCTTTTATCTTGTCCGCCCTGCTTCGTGCGGGAATGATCCGGTGGTGGCAGTTTTTTACGACCGAAAAAAGAGTTGTGTTACAAACACCAAACTAATGGCGACAAACACGACGCAAATAATCCATTGGGTCCACGTCCGCCCGGCAAATGCAACTTTGTTCAGGCCGGACAGCATGGAGCCGGTTGCCCCGATGGCAAAATTCACCCCAAAGCCGATCAAACACAGGAGAGTGCCGAGGGCAAATGCGAATACAGGCGGGTTGGAGGAAGCATCCGGAATGAATTGAGGAATGAACGCCGAGAAAAATATCAACGCCTTGGGATTGGATATGTTGGTAACGACACCTCTTAAGAACAAGTTGCCCTTGGAGGGTTCGGCTGCCGTCCGGTCGGCTTCGTTGGAGGCTTCGGGGTATATGGTGGCAGCCGCAATGTATAAAAGATACAAACATCCGGCTAACTGAACAAACGTTAGAAGTTTCGCGTTTATTGACAGAGCCGTGGCGAGTATGACAGCAACTACAAGCGCCAAGACCATCCCTCCGCAACTAATGCCCAATGAAGAAAAAAAGGCTCCTCGCTTCCCGTATGCAACGCCGTTGGCTACGACCAGGGCCATGTCGGGTCCCGGGATGACTAGAAGCGCCAAAACGGCGGCTGTAAAAGGCACGAGAACTTCAAGCATTTAATACTCCCGACGCCGCAAGCAGGCAGCGTCATCGAATGACAACCTGCATCTGTTTATAGAGGCAATAAGAAGGCTTGGCAAGCGCAAGGGAAACGGCTACAATGCCACTCGAACTCTGGAAATTCACCCAAGTCGCCGACTGTCCCGTCTTGCCATGTGCTTGTGATATGGGCGCGGCGGAGGGACCAATGAGGGATTAGATGAACGCAGGCTATTACACTCCAAAGGGAGGCTGTCCCGGACAGGAACAGCTTCTGACTGACAGGGCTGTTTTTACCGATGCCTATGTGGTTATTCCAAAAGGCGCGATGCGGGACATTGTGGTCAGCCGCCTTCCGTTCTGGGAAAAAACCCGGCTCTGGGTTCTGTCGCGGCCCTTAAGCGGTTTTGCAGAGACTTTTTCACAATACATTATGGAAGTCGGCCCGGGGGGCGGGTCCGACCGTCCCGAAACAGAAGCAGGGGTTGAAGCCGTTTTGTTTGTCGTTGAAGGCAGCGGCAGTCTCGTGGCCGATAAAACGGCGCATGAGCTCTGCCCCGGCAGTTATGTTTATCTTCCGCCCGGATGCGAATGGAGTTTGCGAAACAACGGTGCGTCGGAATTGCGTTTCCATTGGATCCGTAAGCGGTATGAAAGGGTTGATGGCGTGCCTCTGCCTGATTTGTTAATTACCAACGAAAACGACATTGTGCCCGACCCGATGCCCGAAACGGACGGTGAATGGCTCACCAGCCGGTTTGTTGATGTCACGGATATGCGCCATGACATGCATGTCAACATCGTTACATTTCAACCCGGCGCGGTCATTCCCTTTGTGGAGACGCATGTGATGGAACATGGATTGTATGTGCTGGAAGGAAAGGCCGTATACAGGCTCAACCAGGACTGGGTTGAGGTGGAGGCGGGCGATTACATGTGGCTGCGCGCCTTTTGTCCCCAGGCTTGTTACGCCGGAGGCCCGTCTCGGTTCAGGTATCTTCTTTACAAGGACGTCAACCGTCACATGAAACTGAATACCCCGTTCACCTCGTAAAAAGACCCGGGTTCTCGGCGTTGGAATCCGGATTGTCCTCCGATTAACAAACCGGCATCCCGGCTTGCCCCGACGGGAGCCAAAAGAGAAGGGAAGGGAGGAGCGGCGCGTAGCAGCGGAAGATTTGTCTAATGTTGAGGAAATCCGCCGACCGGTGTCTCCGGGGATGGATTTTGCAACGGTTCCCCTCTTTCAGCCTTATGTCGATTCCGATTCGGCAATGCTGTCGTCTGCTTTGACCAGATACGGGGTGTCAAACCAATGTTCTTCAAGGTTTGGACCTTTTCCAATCCGGTCGACCACGGCGAACAGACCGGGTGCCGCCAGCGGTGCCAGCACGCCGTGCCAGGTGCCGCGGTGAAAATTAATTGCCTGGCCGGGGCGCGTCAGAAAGGCGCGCGGACGTCCCGGCGTGCCGGCGGCGTCCTCGGCCGTTATCACCAGAAACGCGTCCATGCTCATGGGAATGAAGGCCTGGCTTCCGTCAGGGTGCCGCTCCATCATCTCGAGCCGGAACGGCAGGCTTCTGGGTTCGGCCTTAAACAGACTCATTCCGGCGCGGCCGTCGGAAAAATCCAGGCGCGCCTTGTCATGGTAACGGCCGCAAAGCCCTTGGTTTATGATCATGTCGGGATTCCCGGAGGTGTCGATAACATCCCCGAAACCGGCAAAGGCGGCGGCATCGAGGGGTTCTATGATGATGCTATTTGCCATGTTTTGAATTTCTCCTCAAGTCGCAGTTCGGCTATTTGCTCCGCCTGGCGGCAGGCTTCGGCAAGTTCGGTGTCGCGATCGTTTTCCAGTCGCGCTTTAAGCGCCTTGAGGACGCCGGCTTCGGCGCCGTCCTTTGCGGCGATAATGAAGGGAAAGCCAAAACGGGAGGCATAAGTTTCGCTGAGTGCGGTAAACGCCTCTCTTTCTTGGCCGGTGAGCGCACCGGCCCCGGTCGAGGCAAGGTTCTCCGGCAAACCGGCATGCATCGCCAGCACTTCGAGGCGGCGGGCTTCATCGGCGGAACGAAAGGCGCGCGCAAGCGCGGAATGAACGCCGGCAACGGTGTCGTGCGCCGGGCCAAGTTCCAAATCATGCGCGGCTTCGGCTATCCAGGGGCTGTGCTCAAAAATGCCGCCAAAGGCATCGACGAACTGCTTTTTGTTCATCCGGGACGGTTGCAGGACGGCTACGGGCGGGTGCTCCTTTATCCAGTGTTCTGCAATCTCAAGGCGGGTCGCAAACCAGACATCGGCGTGAGACCGGAAATACTCGATCGCCCGTTTTAATGCCGCCGCCCGGCTCGGCCGGCCGATCAGGCGGCAATGCAACCCGACGGACATCATTTTGGGCACTCCCGCAGCACCTTCGGCATAGAGCGTATCGAATGCGTCTTTCAGGCTTGCCTCGAACTGCTCTCCGTTGGTGAAACCGGTCTGGATGGCGAAACGCATGTCGTTGCAGTCCATCGTATACGGTACGACGAGCTGCCGTCGGTCGCCGTATTCCACCCAATAGGGGAAATCATCGGCATAACTGTCGGCGATGTAGGTGAACCGGCCGGTTTCGGCAATCAGGCGTTCGGTGTTCATTGAGCAGCGACCGGTATACCAGCCGCGGGGTGCGTCACCCGTAACCTCCCGATGTATGCGAATGGCTTCGTTGATCTGGGCGCGTTCTTCGTCTTCGGACATGTCCTTGTGTTCGATCCATTTCAGTCCGTGACTCGCGATTTCCCAGCCCGCGTCCTTCATCGCTTTGACCTGGTCCGGGGAACGTGCCAGCGCCGAGGCAACGCCGAATATCGTTATGGGCAGGTCGGAAAGCATGGCATGCAGACGCCAGAATCCGGCGCGGGCGCCGTATTCGTAAATCGATTCCGTATTCCAGTGGCGTTGTCCCGGATAAGGCTGCGCGCCGCTGATTTCGGACAGGAAAGCCTCGGATGCCTCGTCTCCGTGAAGCAGGCAGTTCTCGCCGCCTTCTTCGTAATTGAGCACAATCTGCACCGCTATCTTGGCGCCGCCGGGCCAATTGGCCATGGGGGGTCTTCCCCCATGGCCAATCATGTTTCGATGGTATCTTCGCCCGGCAACATCCATGCCGTTATCGACAACTAGTCCGCGCATTGCTCCAATCCATCAATACTCCGGCCGCCGTCGTGACGACGGGTTGTTGAATCGCGCGCCGTTCACGTCCCTTCCAATGCGGCGGAAAGCCGCTCCCCGGGACGCCGCCGAACCTGCATAAGCAACGCCCGGCCCGGTTCCGAAAGTTCCCAATCCCGCCGGCGGGTTTTCCCCGCCGGTTCGGGATTGAGCGAAGGACCCTACTTTTTAGCGATCGCGTAGTAAATAATGCCACCGAGCGCGGCACCAATTACCCAGCCAAAGCCGTTCAGGAAGCTTAAGGCCGGCATCCACACCGTAGCGAGCGAAAAGACGGCGGGAAGAATAAAGGCCAATAGCGCTCTTCTGTTCCAACCGTTGTCATAATAATACTTGCCGTCTTCGGAAGCATTAAACAACTCGTCCACGTTCAGCGTTTGATTTTTGACCATGTAATAATCAACCATCATAATGCCGTAGATTGGGGCCAGCACCGCGCCGAAGGTATTTACGAAATTGAAGATACCTATCTGACTCACCAACGAAACCCAAAGTCCGCCGATAACCAGCGCAAAAGCGGAGGTAATCAGTCCGCCGACTTTAAAGTTAATCCGTGCCGGTGACAGGTTGGCAAGGTCGTAAGCGGGCGGAATGAAGTTGGCAACCAGATTGATGCCCACCGTGGCAAAGAAGAACGCGATGGCGGCTACAACGGTCAAAGGCAGGTAGTCGACGGCGTCAATAATGTCGGTCGGATTCGTTATGGTCTCGCCGAACACGACCACGGTGCCGGCCGTAATGATCAACGCAATGAGCGAGAAAAAGGCGATGTTCAGCGGAAGGCCGAGCAAATTGCCTGTTCTCATGGCCTTCTCGGATTTTACAAATCGAGAGAAGTCGCCGTAGTTGATCACGACAGCCGCAAAATAGGCAATCATGGTGCCGACTACCGTAAACCAGGCGCCCAAACTGCTGCCGGTGTAATTACCGATACCGGTAAAGATGGTGCCAATTTCCGTTATGAGAGTTGCACCGCCGGCGGAGACGAACAAGATGATTGTAAGAGCAATCATGATGACGTACACCAGCACTCCGGCAAAATTTAGAAACTTGGAGATCATGTCAATGCCCCGCATGAACAAGGCAACCTGGAAACTCCAAACAATCAAAAATGAAACCCAGTCAATGGCCGTCATGCCAAGCAGCGTAGCGACGGTATCCGGAAAAAACGACCGAAGCAAAAGTGCTACGGCGGTAGACGCGAAATAGGTTTGCGCGCCGTACCAGAAGATGGCCACGATCGCTCGAAGCACGGCCGGGAAGTTTGCTCCCCTCACTCCCATGCTCACCCTTGCCATGACCGGGAAGGGAATGCCGTGCTCCACCGATGGCTTGCCCATTAGGTTGACCAAAACCATCACGAAAACACCGGCAACGATAATTCCCGAGAAAACCGACCAGCCTGACAGGCCGTACGTCAAAAACAGGGACGCCGCCAGCGTGTATCCGAACAACGACTGGATGTCATTGGACCAAACGTTGAATATCTCGAACCATCCCCATGTTCTTTTGTCCTTGCTGAGAGGAGCAAGGTCCTCATTGTAAAGCGTGCTCATGATTAACTTCCTTTCTGTTGAACTACAGTGGTACGCCGGGGATTATACCATTATTCGGTTAATTCCATATAATATAATGGCACGCCGAAAAGGCGTTCTCCGGCAACTCGAATCGGCCCCTTGGCGCGGCGTTCCTCGTCTCTCCCGCCGCATCCCTGTTTTCCCGTTTTTCCCCGGAATATGGCGGTTATTGAGCCCTTTCGGGAGGATAAAAAAGGAATCGCCCGCTTGGCACCCGGGCGAAATTTGGCCGATTCGCCCAAAAAGCCCCGATGAACCCGTTATTCCAATAGGGTGCCGGGATGCGGCTGCCGCCCCGGGAATCGCACGTCGGCCAAAACCCTGCGCATTCGCAAAACTTCACCCGGTCTCCCGGTTTTTGTCGGTCGTCCAATCCAAATGCATGCACAAACGGCGCAGGGTCGCAGCACTTCCGGAAGAGTTTGGTCTTGCCGTTAACGGTGTGAAACCAACCGCCATTCAGGTCTGCGCTTTTTCATGAAAGATGAAGCCCAGCGTGTTCATCAACAATTGTGCGGCAAGGAAGGCGGTGGTTCCGCTGATGTCGTAGTCGGGCGCGACCTCAACGAGGTCGATGCCGACGATGTCGCCGCGCTTGGCAAGGCCTTGAAACAATTCCAGGACTTCGTAATAGAGGAAGCCGCCGTGCGAGGGCGTTCCGGTGCCCGGCGCGATGGAGGGGTCGAAGCCGTCGATGTCGATGGTGAGGTAGTAGCGCGCGCCTTCGGGGACGCGGGCAAGGACGGCATCGGTTCCAAGGCGACGAACGTCTCGAACCGACAGGATGTCGGAGCCCGCTTTGCGCGCGGCGGCATAATCGGAACGGTTGGAAGACGAGACGTTTCTGATTCCCAGTTGCGTGAATCCGGTGACGTGTTTCATTTCGGATGCGCGTCGCAAGGGGTTTCCGTGTCCGTAGCGAACGCCGTGCCGCTCGTCAACGAAATCAAGATGCGCATCAACATGAATGATGTGAACCGGCTCTTGGTCGTTGAAAGCCCGGATGCAGGGGATGTGGACGGAGTGGTCGCCGCCGAGCACGACAGGCAGGGCGCCGGCGGAAAGAATCTTTCGAACGCCGATTTCAATGTTATCGTGGCTTTTGATGGTGTCGGTGTGAATGATGTCGGCGTCGCCGATGTCGACGATCTTGACCTTGTCGACCGGAAGATAGATGACATCGTCCTCGAAGTCGTAGGCGCCGCCGTGTCCGAAAGAGAACAGGGTGGAGGCTTCGCGGATGGCACGGGGGCCGAATCGCGCGCCGGCGCGATACTGGGTTCCCATATCGAAAGGCGCGCCGAAAACGGCGACGTGCGCATCAATGCTTTCCCAGTCAAGGTGGGCGGGCTTTTTTCCGAAGGTGCAGTGTCCGACGAAGGGAAGGTTGAGGCGTCCGGTCTCGTAGGCGTTTTTTGCCATGGCGTTCTCCTGTGGGCGACAGTGTAAATGCGAAGACGATTTCGAGCAAGTTTCGATGCCGTAAAAGTGGTATAAAGCCTTCGGAGGCTTGGAGTAAGAATGCAGCAGCCGAATATAGTCTTAATCATGGCGGACCAGTTGGCGCCGCAATTTTTGCCGTGCTACGGGCATCCGCTCGTTCACGCGCCGGCATTGGAGCGCCTGGCGCAAGAGGGCGTTGTGTTTGATGCGGCGTATACGAACTCGCCGCTGTGTGCGCCTTCGAGGTTTGTGATGATGAGCGGGAGGCTTCCGTCGGCGATTCGCGCGTGGGACAATGCCGCCGAATTCTCCTCGGAGATTCCCACTTTCGCGCATTATTTGTCGGCGCAGGGCTATCGCACCTGCCTGAGCGGCAAGATGCATTTCGTCGGCGCCGACCAGTTGCACGGCTTCGAGGACAGGCTGACGACGGATGTGTATCCGGCGGATTTCACTTGGCATCCGCGCTGGGACAGCCCCGGCGAGCGGCTGGACTGGTATCACAACATGGAGGTCGTTACGAAGGCGGGGCCGTGCCTGCGTTCGATGTATCTCGACTATGACGACGAGGCGCTCTTTCATGCCAAGCGTTACGTCTTTGAGCGCGCGCGGGAGAACGACGGGCCGTTCTTGTTGGTGTTTTCGATGATACAGCCGCATGACCCGTATTTGTGCCGCCCCGAGAAGTGGGATTTGTATCGTGAAGATGATATCGACCTTCCTGCAACGCCGCTCGGAAGCGTCGAGGAGGACGCGCATTCAAAGCGTTTGCGTTATGGCTATGGCGCCGATGCCATCGACTTGGACGAAACAACCCTGCGGCGCGCGCGGCGCGCATACTATGGTTCGATATCCGACATTGACGATAAGGTCGCCGCGTTGCTGAAATCCCTTTCCGAGGCGGGAATTGCGGAAAATACCGTGGTGGTGTTTACCTCGGACCACGGCGACATGCTCGGCGAGCGGGGCATGTGGTTTAAAATGAGTTTTCTGGAGCATTCGGCGCGGGTTCCCTTGATCGTGCATGCGCCGAAGATGTTCTCGCCGAGGCGTGCGGGCGAGGCGGTTTCGCTGGTGGACCTGCTGCCGAGCTTGGTGGAGTTGTCGCGCGACGGCAAGGCGGGCGAGTATGCCACGCCGTTGGACGGACGCTCCCTGCTGCCGCATCTGGCGGGCCCGGGCGGGCACGACGAAGTGATCGGTGAATATTACGGAGAGGGCGTTTCGACCCCGCAATTTTTAATTCGGCGCGGAAGCGAGAAGTTCATTCACGCCGAGGGCGACCCGCCGCTGCTTTTTGATTTGGAAGCGGATGCCCACGAACGCAACAATCTTGCGGCGGACGGCGGAGCGCGCGAGAAGGTTGCTTCGATGCTGGAGGAGTTGCGCACGCGCTACGACCGTGCCGCGTTGGAAGCGGCCGTTTTGGAAAGCCAGCATCGTCGTGCGTTTTTACAGAAGGTGATGCGCAAGCAGCGCGTCTTCTGGGATCACGCTCCGAAGCAGGATGTCGCGCAATCTTACGTCCGCAACCATCTTCCGATTTACGCGTTGGAGAAGAAAGCGCGTTTTCCGAGCGCGTGAAGATAAAACTTTGCGCTTGACTCTAAGGGCGCCGGTTCCGTTATCTTATGTGTTTGTGTATTTGTTCGGAGGGGGGAGCTCTTTGAGAGGAAGGATTGAGTATTCCATGGCGAACCCGAAGAGAGTGCTTATGCGTTTGTATGTCTCGTTGTTTGCGGCCCGTTCGCGGGGATTCGGCGGCGCCGTGGCGGAATTCCGGTGCGGTTGCGCCGCAGGGCGTGTTTGAATGGAGACGATTCACTCTTCCAAGCATGTGCTGCGCGCTTCCAGGACGGAACTCCACGGCGGCGAGCTGGTCGCGCCGTTTGAATGTCCCGAGCGCGTTGCATATGTGCTGGAGGCGGTGGAATCGGCGCGTTTGGGAGAGGTCTCGCCTCCCGACGACATGGGCGACAGAATCGTCCGCGAAATTCACGATGCGGGTTATTTGGATTTTCTCGGCTCGGCGTGGCGCGAATGGGAGTCCGCCGGATACAATGGCGAGGCGATAGCGACCGTGTGGCCTTCGCGCTCGATGCCGTCAACGAGGATACCGGACGATATCGAGGGCAGGCTGGGATATTACTGCCTGGCGAGCGAGACCTCCATCAGCGCGGGAACGGCGGAGGCGGCGTATGCGGCGGCGCAGGTTGCGCTCACCGGAGCCGAGCGGCTTGCAAGGGGCGCGCGGGGAGTGTTTTCCCTGTGCCGTCCTCCGGGACATCATGCGTCCCGCGACCAGTTTGGCGGTTATTGTTTTTTAAACAATGCGGCGCTCGCGGCGCAGCATCTGCGCGGGCGCGGTTGCGAGCGCGTTGCGATATTGGACGTGGACTTTCACCATGGCAACGGAACGCAGCAGATTTTCTACCACCGCGACGACGTGCTGTTTCTTTCTCTGCACGGCGATCCCCTTGCGGCATTTCCGCACTTTCTCGGGTATGCCGACGAGCAAGGCGAAGGCCGGGGCGAGGGTTTCACGCACAACTATCCGCTGCCCAAAGGTGCGACGTACGAGCGGTGGTGCGAGGCTCTGGAAGATGCTCGAAAGCGCATCGTTTCTTACGGTGCGGACGCGCTGGTTGTGTCGCTGGGAGTGGATACTTTCGAGAAGGATCCAATCAGTTTCTTTCGTTTGGGTAGCGCGGATTACAGCGACATGGGCAGGCGCATTGGGGGAACGGGGATGCCGTGCCTGTTCGTGCTGGAGGGCGGCTATGCCGTTGCCGAGGTTGGCACGAATGTTGTGAACGTGCTCACTGGTTTTGAGTCGACCGCGTAAACTCGGCGTGGATGTCCGTTTGCGTATCGTATCCTAGAATGCGTCGATAATTCTGCAGGTTTTCGAGGACCCGCTGGACGTAGTTGCGGGTTTCCTCGATGGGAACCCGCTCAATCCAGTCAATGTCGTCGCAATCCGGTTTGCGGGGGTCGCAAAGTGCGCCTTTAATCCATCGGGACACGCGTGTGGGACCGGCATTGTATGCCGCGACGGCGAGAATGTAGGAGCCGTCGAATCGCCTGATCATCCGATGGATGTATTCTGTGCCAAGGAAGACGTTGTATCCGGGATCCCGGGTGAGGGCGTCTTCGTCGTACGGGACGCCCGCGTTTTTCGCAGTGTGCCGTGCGGTGTTCGGGAGGAGTTGCATCATGCCGAGCGCGCCGGAGGGCGAAACGGCGAGGGGATTGAATTCGCTTTCCTGCCGCGCGATGGCAAGCAGCAACGCGGGGTCGACAGGTCCGTCCTGCCGTATTGCTTCTTGCGGGAAGCCGTCGGTGGGGTAGAGATGCTCTTGCAGGAACAGATGCTTCCTTGCGGCGGTTTTTGCGATTCGCAGTTGGATGTGTTTTTGTCCGAGTTGTGCGGCGATGTCTGCGAGCGTCTCGAATTCGCCGGGTGTTTCCGTTTGTCGCGCCTGGTGCAGGAGCATTTGGTTTCCGAGTTTCTCGTCCCCGTTGTCGTGGGCGAGGGTGACGATGTATTCAAGGCCCAGATTCGGGTCGCTTGCGTCGGTGTTTTCGTCTTCGATGGCCTCTCTGCTGAGGAAGGATTCGGCGGGATGCCTGAAGGCCGTGCTGCTTTGCGGGGTGAATCTGTTTTTCGGCTGGGGTTGCTCGACAATCTTGGTGCCGGCGATTTGCCCGTAATAAGTTGTCGGCAGTGCCGCGGCCTGTCGCCAATAGATTTGCGGATTGGCGTCCGGGATTTCCTCGGCGGCTCGTCCGCGCCAATATGCCGCGCGTGCGATGGAGATGGGCGTGGTGACGCCTTCTTGCAGGGTTTTGAAATGCAGGTATGCACTTTGCGGATCATCGAGAAACCGCAGCGCAATCCATCCGGCGAGGAATTCGCCGTCGGCGAATCCGATGCCGCTCGTCAATGCGTGATCGCGTGCAATCTGATAGGCCTCGAGGTAGCGTCCTTGCCGCAGGGCGTAGCGGGCAAGCCGATGCCGTTCCACCCACCACTTGTCCGGGCGTGTTCGTGTGGGAGGCTGGAGCAGCAAAAGTTCGATGGCGTCGTCTTCGCGCCCTTTGCGCCTGCGCCACCGGACGCGTTCATAGGCCAGCGCGGGGTGGTTGTGCAGTTCGTCCGGGACGGCACGGATGGCGGCGTCAACGCCGATTCTTTGCTCCATCAGGTATATTCGTGCGTTTGCGAGTGCGCGCTCCTGCGGCGTGACGAGCGGGAACATCGCTTTTGCGAAACGAATCCTCTCGTTCCAAAGCAGCATTTCGAGTCGTTCGGTGTGGTCGTCGGCCGTCAGGAGATGCGCGTATAGTTGGAGGAAGTCCCTTTGCCGTGACTTGAGGTAAGAGTGCTTCCGCCAGGCGTTTCGGATGTGTGCGACGCCTTCGTCGCGTTTGCCGATGTCGATGAGCGCCTCGCCGAGAAGTTCCAGTCCGACCCCGGTGATCGGGGGGTGTCGCTGCAGATATTCGAGCGTTTTTTCGGGCGAGGGTCTCGTGCGCGCGAGGGCGATCTCGGCATTTTGTTGTATTCGCGAGAATTTCGGAAACCATCCGGAGCGCTCGGCGTTGTCGTCGAGGAATTGCTGCAGGCGTTTAAAGTTCGCTCCCGTTTTTGTGTCGGTCTCGATGAGTTTGATGTAGTCGGAAAGTGTTCGCGCAAGGGGCTTTCGAGGGAATGATTGAAGGGGCGTTTGGAAGGTGTCCGCTGTTTCGGGAGGAGGTATGTCTCCGGCGGCCGCGCCCGTCACCCCGGCCGGAACCGTTGCGATGCACGCGCATAAGAACAGCAATTGTCGAGGGAGCGGGAAAAGCATGTTGTCGTTTTTGATAATTTGTGTTTATGATACGGGGTGTGTGTTGAGGGGGAATGTTACTACTGATGCCGCAGTCTATGCTATCAGGGCGGTATGCGCAAAAAAAGAACGGGTTTGGTTGAAAAATGTTTAGTGGTTCGATAACGGCACTGGTGACGCCTTTTCGCGGCGGCGAGGTTGATGAAGAGGCTTTTACCCGCCTGGTTGAATGGCAGATATCGGAGGGCTCCCACGGTTTGGTCCCGTGCGGGACAACGGGAGAATCGCCGACGCTGACGCATGAGGAGCATCGGCGGGTCGTATCCATGTGCGTGGATATCTCGGCGGGACGCGTTCCGGTGATAGCAGGGGCGGGCTCGAACTCGACGAGCGAGGCGGTGGATTTTGCGAGGCACGGGGAGAAATGCGGCGCAGACGCCGTGCTGGTTGTTGCACCCTACTACAACAACCCCGACCAGCGGGGGCTGTATCGCCACTTCATGGAAGTTCGCGAGGCATTGGAAAGCGTGCCGGTGATTTTATACAACATCCCGTCCCGCTCGGTTGTGGATGTATCGGTGGAGACGATGGCGCGGTTGCACGCCCAGGGGGCGATAGCGGGCGTGAAGGATGCAACCGGTTCAATGGAGCGGCTGGCGGAAACGCGCGCGCGCCTGGGGGAGCGATTCAATCAGATGTCGGGCCAGGACAACAGTGCGCTGGGGTTTATGGCGCATGGAGGACACGGATGCATCTCGGTGAGTGCGAATGTCGCGCCCAAATTGTGCTCGGAATTTCAAAGCGCGTGCCTGGATGGGGAATTCCGCCGGGCATTGGAGTTGCAGGACAGGCTGGAGGCGCTGCATCGTGCATTGTTTTTGGAGCCTTCTCCCGCGCCTTCGAAACACGCGCTGTCGCTGCTGGGGATTTGCGGGGACGAGGTTCGCTTGCCGCTGCTGTCCCCGAGTTCCGCGGTTTGTGACGAGATTCGCGCGGCGATGACTCGTGCGGGCGTGCTGCACGACTGAGATTTATGACCCGGGGCAGCAAGCGCTTGATAGCGGAGAATCGCCGGGCGCGCCATATTTATTTCCTGGAAAAGGAATTGGAGGCCGGCTTGATGCTGGTGGGGACCGAAGTGAAAAGCCTTCGTGCGGGCCTGGTGTCGCTGGACCAGGCGTACGCGGGGGAAAGGGAGGGGGAGTTATACCTGTTCAATCTGTATATCGGCGAGTATGCGCAGGCGAGCCGCGAGAATCACGAGCCCCGCCGGGTGCGGAAAATATTGCTGCACAAGAAGGAATTGTCGCGCTGGCTGGATGCGGTTCGCAAGGAGGGTTTGACGATTGCGCCGCTGCGTTTGTATTTCAACGAGCGCGGACGGGTGAAATTGGCGCTGGCGCTGGCGAGGGGAAAGAAGTTGCGCGACAAGCGCGAGACCGAAAAGGAGCGTGACTGGTCGCGCAGGCGCGCCCGATTGCTGCGCGACAGAGGCTAGGAGGTTTGAATGTGTTGGCGCACGGTCGAGAAGACCTCGCGCAGCATGTCGTTGTTGAGTCGCTTGGTTTGGATGTTGTAGCGCGAACAATGGTAGCTATCGAACAGGAGGATGCCGTCTTGCAGCTGATGGACGGCGGCATGCCGGAAGGGGGCGTTGCGCAGGGGCATGGAGAAAAGCTTCACGACGGACTCGTGCGCGACCCTTCCAAGGGCAAGGATTGCGCGCAATTGTTTCATGGAGCGCAGTTGCTTCTCCAGCCAGGGTCGGCATGTGGAGATTTCCGCGCCGGTTGGCTTGTTGAGGGGCGGGACGCACGCAACGGCGTTGGTGATGGCGCAATCACAAAGGCGCAGCCCGTCGTCGGGATTTTCGGCGTAAGTGCCGCTTGAGAATCCGAACTCATCAAGCATTTTGTAGAGGACTCTGCCCGCAAAATCCCCGGTAAAGGGCCTGCCGGTTCTGTTTGCTCCGGATTTGCCGGGTGCGAGTCCGACGATTAAGAGTCGTGCATTCGGCGCCGTGAAACTCGGGACGGGAGCGTTGTGCCAGTCCGGGTGTTCCCGGCGCAATTGTTTGCGCAACGCAACAAGTCTCGGACAATCGGGACAGTTTTTGGGAGGATGAATGCGCTTATTGGTCATCCTCGTCCGGGTCGTAGGAGTGGGGCGAATCGGAGTCGTCGGGCGCATCTTCCCATTCCCGGTGGATTTCCCCGCGCAAACTGTCGAGCTCGATGAAATTGTCGGCATGCCGGCGCAGTTCATCGGAGACCATGGGCGGCTCGGACAACAACGTCGAGACGATGCTGACGAGTTTGCCGCTTCGCTGCAACGACGTGGTCAGGCGCGAAAGATCTCCGTTGCCGGAGAAGAGGACGACGTGGTCAAGATGCGGAGCGGCTTCAAGGACGTCAATGATGAGCTCGATTTCCATGTCGTTTTTGACTTTGCGCTTGCCTCCGGTGAAATATTCTCTTGGACGCCGTGTGATGACGTTGTATCCGTTATAATCGAGCCAGTTGGTCAGGGATCGCAGGGTCGAGGCTTCCTGGTCGGGATAGATGGTGGTGTAATAACTTGCTCGAATCAGTCGGCATCGTGCGGAGAAGTAGTCGAGGAGTTTCCTGTAATCGATGTCGAGTTCCAGGATTCGTGTGGCGGCGTAGAGATTCGGGCCGTCAATGAAGAGGGCGGTTCGTTCGTCGTTGCGGAGCATGGGTTTGAGACCTGTGTTTTAGGAGTGTTTAAGAGATTGGAGATTATTTTGCCGCAAAGGGAGTGTTTTGGGAAGTCACCTCTCGTAATTTTGATTGGCATTGGCGGCAATCGTGTCGGAGGCGATGTCGGCGGCGTGCTGGCAGGTTTGCAACAGGCGCTGAAACTCTTTCCGTCTTACGGAGTAGAGTTGCGTGCGTGCTCATCGTGGTATCGCACGGCACCGATGGGGGATGTTCCCCAAGAGCCATATGTTAACGCGGTTGCAAGCGTTGCGACGTTGCTGCCGCCACGTGAGTTGCTCTCGACGCTTCATCGCATCGAGGAACGGTTTGCGCGCCATCGCAGCGGAGAACCCCGCTGGGGTGCGCGGACTCTGGACCTGGACTTGCTCGCTTACGGCGACGAGGTGGCTTCGGATTCGATGCTTTTGCCGCATCCGGGGATGCCGGAGCGCGCCTTTGTGCTGGGGCCGCTGGTGGAAATATTGCCGGACTGGATTCACCCGGTTTCGGGGATGCGTTCGAGGGAAATGTTCGCCCGCCTCCCCGAAAGGGACCGATTCTCCATCAAAAAAATCGCCTGAATCCGCGGAAAATAAAAAAGTTCTTGCAATTTGAAACAAAATATGAACATAATGCGAACGAATCGAATCAGTCGATAAACCTCTTCTCTTGGAGGGGTGTTTGTGAAATAAAGGAGAAAGAACAATGGCAAGACAATCTTTGCAGTTGGTGGATGATTCCATGAATAAGGAAAAAGCTTTGGACAGTGCGCTCAAGCAGATCGAGCGCAGTTTCGGCAAGGGCTCTTTGATGAGGCTCGGCCAGACCGGCACGGTGGAGGAGGTTGCGACCGTCTCGACGGGTTCGCTTGGTTTGGATCTGGCGCTGGGCATTGGAGGCCTGCCGAAGGGACGGGTGGCCGAGGTGTATGGTCCCGAGTCTTCGGGCAAGACGACTTTGGCGTTGCACGTCGTAGCGGAGACGCAGCGCGAGGGAGGCAACTGTGCTTTCATAGATGCGGAGCACGCGCTGGACCCGATTTATGCGAAGAAGTTGGGGGTGAACCTGGACAACCTGTTGATTTCCCAGCCCGACAACGGCGAGCAGGCGCTTGAAATCACCGATACTTTGGTTCGCTCGGGCGCGGTTGATCTGGTGGTGATCGATTCGGTTGCCGCTTTGACGCCGCGCGCGGAACTGGAGGGTGACATGGGTGATAGTCTTCCGGGCTTGCAGGCTCGTTTGATGAGCCAGGCAATGCGCAAGCTGACGGGTTCGGTGTCGCAATCGAACTGCCTGTTGTTGTTTGTCAACCAGATTCGGATGAAAATCGGCGCCATGTACGGTTCTCCCGAAGTGACGACGGGGGGCAATGCGTTGAAATTTTATGCAACGGTCCGGTTGGATGTCCGCCGCATCGGCCCGGTGAAGTTGCGCGAGGAAATGGTCGGCAACCAGACCCGCATCAAAGTGGTCAAGAACAAGATGGCGCCGCCCTTCAGGACTGCCGAGTTTGACATAATGTACGGCGAAGGCATCTCCAAGACCGGCGAGTTGGTGGACATGGGTGTCGATGCCGGCATCGTTGAGAAGTCCGGTGCTTGGTACTCGTATGACAGCAACCGGATTGGACAGGGTCGCGAAAACGCAAAGCAGTACCTCAAGGAGCACCCGAAGGTTGCCGCCGCGATTGAGGCGTCCTTGCGGGCCAAGCTGGATGTTTCCGGTGGCAAGTCCGAGCAGAAGGAAGCGCCTGCCGAGGAAGGCGGCGCTTCCGGCAAGGGCAAGGCCGCTCCCCGCGCGGCGGAGAAAGCCGGCTAAGGAAGACCATGGCGGCCGGTTCGGGAGGGAAAAGTCCGTCTTTTAAATCCCGGCTGGTTTGCGGTGATGTAGTGGAGGTTCTGGCAGGCCTGCCGGGTTCGTGCAAGTTCGATGTGGTCATTGCGGATCCTCCCTACAACATCGGAAAGGATTTCGGAGAAACCAACGATAATATGCCGTTGGCCGATTATCTCGATTGGACGCACCGGTGGCTTGGGGAATGTTTCCGGCTGCTGGCGGCGGGCGGGATAATTTACGTTTATGGTTTTACGGAGATATTAGCGCGGGTGGCGGCCCACTATCCGATAGAGCAACAACGTTGGCTGGTATGGCATTACACCAACAAGACGACGCCTTCGGGCAGGTTTTGGCAGCGTTCGCACGAGTCGATATTGTGCCTGTGGGCATCGGACGGACCCCGTCCGAATTTGGAAATTGACCAGATTCGCGAGCCCTACACACAGGCTTATATGTCGAACGTCGGTAAATCGAGGGCATCAACGGCGAGTCGCTTCAACGGCAACCGGAAGGGCAGGACAACTATTTACAGGGCGCACGAGAAAGGCGCGCTTCCCCGCGATGTATTGAAGGTTCCTGCATTGGCGGGCGGGGCGGGGGCGAGCGAGCGCTGGTTTTTGTGCCATGATTGTGGTGGCAAGGTATTTCCGCCTTCGAGCATCGATAAACATCGCGGGCATGAATTATTCAAGCATCCGACGCAGAAGCCGATGCAGTTGACGCGTCGACTGATTCGCTCGCGCATTAATGGCGTTGCGGGACGTGCGTTGATTCCGTTTGCGGGGTCGGGCTCGGAATGTGTTGTTGCCCGTGAATTGGGGGTTGGCTGGCTGGGAATTGAACTCAATCGTTTTTATGTTGATTTTGCACGTGCGTGGATGCGCAAAGTCTAGCATTTGTGTCTGGACAGGGGCGTGTAATCGGTTTAAAAAGGGGCATTACCCCGCGACTTTGATAACGGACGCGCAAAACAGCGCGATTGTCCCATGGCATCTTCATCTGGTTTGAACGACATCCGCCACGCATTTGTGGAATATTTTCGTGCACAAGGTCACGAGCATATCGCCTCTTCATCGGTGGTTCCTGAGCAAGATCCGAGCCTGTTGTTTACCAACTCGGGGATGGTCCAGTTCAAGGGCGTGTTTACGGGCGTTGAGGAGCGGCCTTGTCCCCGTGCGGTGACGGCGCAAAAATGCCTGCGTGCCGGCGGCAAGCACAATGATCTGGACAATGTCGGCCACACGGCCAGGCATCATACGTTTTTCGAGATGTTGGGGAACTTTTCTTTCGGAGATTATTTCAAGGAGCGCGCAGTGGAACTGGCGTGGCGGCTGGTGACGCGCGAGTTCGGGTTGTCTGAAGACAGGTTGTGGATCAGCGTTTATGTTGATGACGATGAGGCGCACGGCTTGTGGCGGAAGATTTCGGGTTTGCCGGATTCGCGCATATTGCGTATTTCGGGTTCGGATAATTTCTGGTCGATGGGCGAGACGGGTCCGTGCGGACCTTGCTCCGAAATCTTCTTCGATCACGGCGAATCGGTTACCGGCGGACCTCCGGGCAGCGCGGATGCGGAGGGTGACCGTTTCACGGAAATTTGGAATTTGGTTTTCATGCAGTATGAGCAACGTGCGGACGGCGAGCGTGTTTCGCTGCCTCGTCCCTCGATTGACACGGGCATGGGCCTGGAGCGGATGGGGGCCGTGCTGCAGGGTGTGCATGACAACTATGA
This sequence comes from Hyphomicrobiales bacterium, assembly GCA_026708545.1. Taxonomy (GTDB): domain Bacteria; phylum Pseudomonadota; class Alphaproteobacteria; order JAPOUT01; family JAPOUT01; genus JAPOUT01. The sequence goes on along the minus strand of JAPOUT010000054.1, from coordinate 58,715 downwards.
CACCGACCTGTTTCGTTTTTTGATTGATGCGTCGGTGAAGGAGTCGGGCGTTCCGGCGGACGGCGAGCATATGGTTGCACATCGTGTGATAGCGGACCATTTGCGTGCAAGCGGATTTTTGATTGCCGACGGCGTGTTGCCGGACAATGAAGGGCGCGGTTACGTATTGCGGCGGATTATGCGCCGCGCAATGCGTCATGCGTTTTTGCTCGGTGTTGATGAGCCTTTGCTGCACCGCCTAGGCGCGCCGTTGATTGCCTCGATGGGCGAGGCGTATCCGGAATTGCTGCGTGCCCGCGCACTGATAGAGGAAACATTGCGCTCGGAAGAATTGCGCTTTCGCGAGACTCTTGCGCGCGGATTGTCGCTATTGCACGATGAGGTCTCCGCATTGTCGAAAGGGCAAAAGCTTCCAGGCGAAGTTGCTTTCAGACTGTATGACACCTATGGCTTTCCGGTTGATTTGACGGCGGATGTTTTGCGCGAGAAGGGTTTGGAAGTTGATGTTGCGGGCTTTGAAGAAGCGATGGCGCGGCAGCAGAAGGCGTCGCGTTCGGGCTGGACGGGTTCGGGCGACGAGGACGTTGAACGTTTGTGGTATGCGCTTCGGGAGGATGTCGGAGCGAGCGAGTTCGTGGGTTACAAGGAAGAGCACGCTGATGCGGATGTTTGCGCGCTGGTATCGGAAAACGGGTCTTTGAAAGAGGCTTTTGGCGGCAATGACATATTCGTTCTGACGGACAAGACTCCTTTTTATGCCGAGGGAGGCGGGCAGGTCGGCGACACGGGGGAGTTGACGCGCGGAAACGGCGAAGTGCTAAGGATTAAGGACACGCGCCGACAGGCGGAGAGTTTGATAGTTCATTGCGTGGACGCGAGCGCTTTGCGTGAGCCGTTGCGTGTGGGCGAGCGCGTTACGTTGAAGATAGACTCGGAGCGCCGCCGCTGCACCCGCGCCAATCATTCGGCAACGCATTTGTTGCACGAGGCTTTGCGTCGAGTGCTGGGAGAGCATGTTGTTCAGAGAGGCTCGCTGGTTTCACCGGACTATCTGCGTTTTGATTTTTCCCATGGCAAGCCCTTGTCGACGGAAGAGTTGTCACGCATTGAGGGCATGGTGAACGCACGCATATTGGAGAATGACGCGGTTGAGACTCGAGTAATGCGCCAGGAAGAGGCTTTGTCGAGCGGTGCGCTGGCGTTGTTCGGCGAGCGTTATGCCGACGAGGTGCGCGTACTGTTCATGGGCAAGGATGAAAACGCACCCGACCGTAACGGTGCTTACTCGGTTGAGTTTTGCGGGGGCACGCATGTTGCACGGTTGGGCGATATTGGACTTTTCAAAATCACTTCGCAGAGTTCGGTGGCATCGGGCGTTCGACGTGTTGAGGCACTGAGCGGCGAGTCGGCTCGAAAACATTTGCTGGGCTTTGAGTCGTTGGCACTCGAGGGCGCCGGTTTGTTGAAGACGACGCCGGATGTTTTGCTCGAGCGCATTAACAGGCTGATGGAAGAGAATCGCAGCTTGAAGAAAGGGCACAAGCAAGGCAAGCAGGCGATTGGATGGCTTAAGGAGTCATTACCGGGGAAGGTCTCTTTCTGGCAAACGAAATTGGAGGATGTGGACGCAAAGGAAATGCGTTCGCTGGTAGATTCAGCGAAGCACGAAATCGGCTCGGGAGTAATTGTTTTGGCGAGTGTTTCGTCCGGCAAGGTTCGGGTGATAGTCGGGGTGACGAAGGATTTGACTCCGCGAATCGATGCACGTGTTTCGGCAAAGGCCGCCGCGGAGAAATTAGGCGGCAAGGGGGGAGGCGGCCGCGAAGATATGGCACAGTGTGGCGGTGATGATGTAGGGAGTGTGGATGCCGCTCTTGAGGCGGTGAAGGCGGCAGCGACTGCATCTTTGGGAAAATAACGGCGTGTTATGCTTCCATATTTGTTGATTTTATTCTAAAAGTAATGGAGTGCGCCCGTGGCTCAATTGGATAGAGCGCTTGACTACGGATCAAGAGGTTGGGGGTTCGAGTCCTCCCGGGCGCGCCATTTCCCCTTCCAGCAACGGACAGATGCCTAAAAACCCTCCTGGGTGCTAGACGGGCTGGAATCGGCTGTATTTGGCTCTTCTTGCACTCCGAGCATTTCAAACATCAGTGTGACTTAACTTCGCTTTCTCGGGCTGTTTTAGGCGGTTTCTGGCTGCTTCCAGCACTTTCAGGTAATGAGGTTCCACTTCGGTAGCGCAAGAGAGCGACCAGCAATGGTGTAAGCCCCTAGCCTGACGAGGCCTCCTGGAAGGAAGTGCAGACTTTCATCAAGGAGTGGCGCGAACATTACAACCATGTTTGTACCGCAGCGCATGGGGGAACGAACCGCCCGTGCCAACCGCGCGCCCCCTTGTTCTATCTCATTCCGATATACTCGATGAGACGGAATAGAAGACAGTTCCCCGGCGGGCTACAGACTTAAAAGCAGATTATTAAGATGCCGGTTGCGCAAAACGAAGCGGGGGACGTCTACGAGTCTATCGTCTCGGTTCAATCCAAGTATCAGGCCCGCCTGAAGTCCTTAAAGCCTTCCCCTGAAAATACCACCCATCAACCATAAGACTCCAATAGATCCGCATGCTAAAACCGTCCACAGCAAAATATCACCAACAATTGGCATCCAATCAATTAATATCTCACCGCCAAACACTGTACCTACCGCAAATCCTCCTATGACTGCTATTAAACAGAAGCCCGTCAAAACATTCAGCACAAAGTCACGCATTCTCAATCTCCTTGTTGGGATGTAGTAACCCTCCCTCCTATCATCAGCATCATACAAGAATGCCGGATTGTCAATAGATTTGTGGGTGCAGGTTTGAAGTGAACTTGTGAGGACTGCGAAACCAGCGGAATATTTTACGACTCTAAGATTATTTCAAAACCGCCAAAAATACAGCGTTTGCTGTCAAATGGCATCGGATTAACATCCTCCTGCATGCGCGGGTCTTCCATTATTTGTTTCATACCCTTATCGCGTGTTTCCTTGTCCGGCCAGATAATCCAAGAAAAAACCACTGTTTCACCGGCTTGCTTCTTTACGGCCATAGGAAGCGATGTAAGTTCCCCGTCAGGAACATCATCACCCCAACATTCTACGGTTTTCAATGCGCCGCATTCTTTCACCACATCCGCAGCTATTTTTGCATGCTTAATAAATTTTTCTTTGTTTTCAGTTGGCACGGCTGCCACAAATCCATCCACGTAAGTCATTTGCAATCTCCTTATCTTATGCGGCTTTAGCAACCTGCATTGTCTGACCGTCAACAGGGAAGGAAATATGCTCATGGATGCATTTCCATACACCGTCAATTTTCTTATAGCATACTGTGCCGCGCAACCACACATTTGCCATTTCTTCAGGCATGGGTTCAACAGTGCCGGTTATGCGATTGCGGAAATGCACCACAGCCATGTCGTCGGTGGCGTGAATCTCCAGATCTCTATATTCGATCTGCGGTTTATCAAAATAAGGCAAGAGCTTTTTCCATGTTTCCTTTGCATTCTCAACGCCTTTCAAAGATGCCTTCACATCAAAGAGCCGACAATTCTCAACATAGCTTTTATGCATGGCTTCCAGATCTTTCTGGAATAGAGCTTTCCCCCAATTGTCTAAAACCTCGCGCACCTCTTTCGCAGATTGTTCGTTGTTCGTCATATTTCCTATCCTTTTACAGAGTTCGTCTAATGCGTCAAAATGTTCGTCTCGATGTTGGCGCATCCGGCTAAGTTCCCATTATGACAGGAAAACGGCTGGATGTCATAAATCGTTCGGAGGAACGGCATAAAAAAAGAAAATCACAAGGATACTGCAGAAGAATTTGCAAACATAGGACTGTTTACCGTCTGGTGACGATCTGTAGGCGTGGGGAAAAGGCGGGAACGATGCTTATGCTGCGGAAGTTGATATCTTCACACAACGATGCTCCGAAATTAAGGGTTACGCTGCAAACATCGGGTTCAAATACAAGTTCCAAGCAAACGAAGTCGTTAAATTTTTGGCAAAGCCTTGCTGAAACGTTGCCGTTTCGTTGTATGCGGCGTTTTGAGATTGTCAATCGGATAGGCTATCAGGATAGATTGTGTGCGTTTATGCGCTTGGAGATGTTGCCGAATTATGGAGACAGAGGCGATGGGGCGATGTACGTAGCGAGAGCAATAGGACGCTGTGCCGGTCTTGGTATAATCCCCTGTCCCATTACCACTCTACGATACAGAGCAACCATAAATGGGGCGGGAAGGGCCATAACCATTTCCCTAATCCTTCGATGGATTGCAGACGAATCAAGTATAGCATAATCAAATGTTTTGTCTAAATTCGGTGCATAGATAGCAGGAGGCACTTGAGTGTGTAGTTTGATGATTTGGAATAGCCTTTCTGCTCGTTCGTGTTGTATCAGGAAATTGTTGGAATATCTCGAGATGGATTCACGATGATCAGCCTTCGTCTGTGATAGTGACTGTAATAGTGGACGGTTCCACTATAATCCATCCCGGTGGAGGTTGTTGTTCGGGTCGGTGAGCTGGATGGCGACCTCCTCATTATCGGTATCGGCAGCATTGCCGGGCGAATCAGGTACAACTAATGGACCATTTTGGGAAACCTATGGCATCCCAATGCGGATCGGGGCTTGTGACAATAAGTATATCACTCCGTAATATTTTCACTCGCCCTTCTCGTCTTCCCGTGATACAATGCCGGTATGTCTAACAATGACGACAACCTGAAACGTGAATTTGAATCTCTCAAAGAGATTGTGGAGGCAAAGATGGAAACTATGGAAGCCAAAAACAAAGCATTCCTTGTTGAGAATGAATCCGCTATCGATAGGCTACGATTGAGTAATGAGAAGGCTATCGGAGAACTTCGCACGGATGTGGAAAAAAACATCAATTCCATTACCATGAGGATGATAGGTGTGGTTAGTCTTGGTGTTGCAGTTCTAGCCGTTTTTATTACGATTCTGCAATTTTTTACATAGGCGCGCGAAATTTCTCTGTTATTACTGACCGGTTTTCTATTACCCGCTGTCCCGAACTTTTGCTGGTAATTGCACTATGCTTGTTCCAGGAGGGCATCGGCCACTTTGTGTGGATTGGGGTAGTTCTTTATCGGGTCTTGGCTGATACCATAAGCAAATCATTTACGGTATACTTTTTGCCATGGTTCTTGCATGTTTTGTCGGGAGTTTCGGAATTTCGAATCCAAGCGAGAAGCAGTTGTTCGGGTAGCCATGAGGATAATTTTTATGGAATACAAAAGATATGAGGCATATCGTCGTTATGTGCCTTTGCTCCGGTTCTCCCGGGGTTGTTTTTCGAACGGAGGTGCGACATGAAATCAAAACGGGCTCTGGTGACCGGAGGCAATCGCGGGATAGGCTTGGCGATCGCGCACGGGCTGGTGGAAGCTGGCCATGACGTCGTGGTCGGTTCACGCGATTTGAAGGCGGGGGAGAAGGCGGCGCGCGAGGTTGGCGCGCAGTGCGTCGAACTGGATGTTTCCGATGCGGGATCAATTTCGCGTTGCATGGAGGATGTCGGCGATGTTGATATTCTCGTTAACAATGCGGGTGTGTGTTTTCGCGAGACGATTCTTGAGCATCCGGACGATTTTATAACGAACATTGACGTGATGTTGACCGGGCCGTTCCGCTTGATATGTCTGGCGGCTCCGTCAATGCGCAAGAAGGGATGGGGCCGGATAGTCAATGTATCGTCGGGATGGGGGTCGTTCGGAGAGGGTTTGGGCGGACCGAACGGTTATGGTGTTGCAAAGGCCGGGCTAAATGCGCTGACGGTTTCGCTCTCGCGCGAATTGGCGCCGGCGGTGAAGGTGAACGCGATGTGTCCGGGCTGGGTTCGCACGCGAATGGGCGGAAATGATGCAACGCGTTCGGTTGAGGAGGGAGCGGATACGGCGCTGTGGCTTGCGCAATTAAAGGATAACGGGCCGACAGGCGGGTTTTTTCGCGACAGAAAGAAGATTTCATGGTAGCGGATTTTCCACTTGCTTCGGTCCGTGAACGTTTTCCGTCGCTGAGCGAAAAAACAATTTGCTTTGACAATCCCGCCGGTACGCAGCTGCCTTCGAGTGTCATAGATGCGATGGGACGATGCGCTCGTGATGCTTATGCCAATTTGCACGGATATTTTTCGACTTCAAAACGTTCAACGGAAGTGGTTGATCGCGCTCATGAGGCCGCCGCGTTGTTGCTCGGTGCAAAGTCGGGCGAGGAGATAGCGCTTGGCTCTTCGATGACGGAACTGACTTACCACATGTCTCGTTCCCTGGGGCGGATGTTTTCGCGCGGTGATGAAATTTTAATAACGACGATGGATCACGAAGGCAATGTGTCTCCGTGGTTGCAGGCGGCGGAGGATTTTGGCTTGGTTGTTCGCTGGCTGCCGTTTGACATGGATAGTTGGCGCGTGGAAGAGGATGCGCTACGTTTGGTTCTGAGCGACAAGACGAAATTGCTAGCGTTGAATTATGCAAGCAACCTGACCGGTTCGCTGAATGATGTGAGCGCGTTGGCGCGCATTGCGAAAGATGCCGGCGCGTTGGTTTATGTGGACGGCGTCCAGTATGCGCCGCATCGGATGGTGGACGTAAGCGCGTTGGGTTGTGATTTTTTTGTTTGTTCCGCATATAAATTTTTCGGCCCGCACATGGGAGTTTTGTGGGGGAGGGGGGAGTTGCTGGACGGAATTCCCGCATATCGGCTGCGCTGCGGACCCAAGGGCGCAGCGGAAAAGTTCGAGCGGGGAACGCCGCAGATGGAATTGCAGGCCGGCTTGTCGGCGAGCGTTTCCTACCTGCAGTGGCTGGGAAGCGAACTGGGCGCGAACGCGGAAGGACGCACGGCCTTGGAAAAAGCGTTTGCGGGAATACGTTCGCATGAGGAGTCGCTTGTGTCGGGCTTGCTCGAGGGGCTTGGAGAGATTCCCGGCATCAGGATTTACGGACTATCGAGCACCGATGACATCGCCCGCCGCGTTCCGACGGTTTCGTTCACGCATGACAAACATCCGGCGGGCGAATTGGCGTTCGAACTGGCTCGTCGTGATGTTCATGCATGGTCGGGGCACAATTATGCCTACTCGATGGTGGAGCAACTGGAATTGGAGAATGACGGCGTGTTGCGCTTGGGGTTGGTTCACTACAATAGTAGTGACGAGGTTGAGCACGTGCTGAAGATTTTACGGGAGATATGCAAGCGCTAATTTCCGGTCAAGGGGGGCGGACCCGTTTGAATTAATTGCTCGTGCGCTCGAGCAAATCAATAAGCGCGGAGTTGCGGGATTCCCTGGCCAGGTCCAAGGCCGTCCGGCCGGTGATGTCCGTATCCCAAACATCGGCATCATGATCGAGCAACTTGCGCACAATCTCAATATGCCCGAACCGAACTGCAACCCGCAACGCGCTATCTCCCGATGAATGATACTTGTTTGCATCCGCTCCCGCGCCCAGCAGCATCCCGACAATCTCCGTATGGCCTCCGCGAACCGCAATGCTCAATGCCGTGCGATTCTTTTTGTCATAAAGGTCCGGCAACGCTCCTTCCTCAAGCAAGAATTCAATGGCACGCGGCTGCCCTCCCTCCGCCGCGGCCAGCAACGGCGGAACGCCTCCTCTTCCGAACGCATTCACATTCGCGCCGCGCAGCAATTCTTGCCGCATTGTTCCGATATAACCCCCCCGGGCTGCCTGTATCAAATTATTATCCGGCGCCCACTCGCTAACTTGAGCCATCAGGGGCATCGGCATGAACACCACCGATGCCAACAATGTCAAAAACAAAACAAACAAGCGCATCGTCTAGCCGCCGCCGCTAAAGAAAGCATCCGGCTCCTGCAAGAGAACTGCGTTGCCTTCCTCAATCTCCCATATTGCCAGCGACCGCTCGCTGCGCCCGTTCGGTAAAAACCGAAACAATCCCTGTACCCCTGCAAACCCTCCCGGACGCAACAGCACATTCGGCGGAGCCTTTTCGCTGCGCCACGAATCCCCTTCGCGTACCAACAAACCAACCAGCGACATCGCATCATAGGCCAGACCCGCAAGGCGGTCGGGCGCAGCGCCGTATATCTCTTCATACCGGTTCGAGAATAATTCGCTATCCTTTGATCTCGCTGCGGGATACCAGCCATGTTGCAACGCAGGCTCGTTAAACGTCTCGCTGTTATCCCAAAGGTGCGTCCCCAGCAACTGAACATTCGGCGGAGCAATATCAAAATAAGCCAAGGCCGATGCCGCTATCTGAAGTATCTGTCCGTTGTCCGCCAGCAATACCGCATCAAACGGCGAAGGCGACTGTTGCTCTTCACCCTCCTCAACCACGGGTTCCCCGATTAACGCCCCCAATTTCCTCGCGGGCTCATAAGGTCCGTCAATCACGCGTTCGTAGTGCTCCACTCTGTGCAAGGTGGATGATGTCGTCAAAACATGGCGTCGCAGTATCGATTCCACTCGTCTCCCGTAGGGAGTGTTCGGCAACAATGCGGCATAGTCTTGGATGCCTCGATCGTACGCAAAGGAAAGGATCCGCTCAATGTCCTGTTCGGGTGAAAAATTCAGCAGCAAGACGTTGTCTTCCTGAGAGGAAGAGTCATTCGAGAACGCAATCACCGTCACGCCGCGTTGGCCCGCCAGCGGCGAAATCGCCGATACTTCCGATGCCAGCAACGGTCCCAAAACAATGTCAACCTGCGAATTCATCGCACGTCGCATCGCGGCACTCGCGCCCGCAGGCGTTCCTTTCGTGTCAAACGGCAGCAACACGATCTCTTCCATATTCAATGAAAACATTGCCAGCTCCGCGGCATTGTGCATGTCCGCCGCTATGCGTGCCAGCTCCGGCTGCCCCGCCCCCGTTGGCAGCAGCAATCCTACGCGAATCGCCTTTGGGTTCTCGCGCACCGGCGTGGCAACCTCAACCCTGCCGAACACGTTTCCCTCAAACTCGCCGGCAGCATAGGGATCAATCGGAACCGTCAACTCTTCCAGCAAATCCTTAATTTTTGCCGCTTCCGTTTCGGCAGGAGTGGGAGCGGTGCTCTCGGGGACGTCCGTCTGCTGCGGCACGGCTTCCCCGCTCCAGCCAAGCGTGTCTTCGATCGGAGCATCAAGCTCCCCGCAGCCTCCCGCCCAAACCAAAAGGCCGGCACAAAGCGCGTTCCACAAAATCCTCGAATGTGCCATCATAACCGCAATCCTAGCCTAAATTCTCCAAGGATGGAACCCTTCGGCCCGCAATGTCCCAAACAAGCCTTCCTGCCGGACTCTATATCACCGCGACCCCCATCGGAAACGCAAAAGACATTACTCTGCGGGCGCTGGAAATTTTGCGCCTCGCAGATATATTGCTCTGCGAGGATACCCGTACAACCAAACGGCTGTTGGAGATACACTCCGTGAAGCGCGCGCGCGACTCGCGCATTCTCGCCTATCACGACCATAGCAGCGATAAAATCCGCCGCGACATCCTCGATAATGTCGAAGCCGGCAAGGCGGTCGCGTTGGTGTCCGAGGCGGGAATGCCGCTGGTGTCCGATCCGGGTTATCGGTTGGTGTGCGATGCTTTCGAACGCGGCATTGATGTGACTTGCGCGCCCGGCGCCAACGCGGTGCTCACCGCCCTCACACTTTCGGGACTGCCATCCGACCGGTTCTTTTTCGCCGGATTTCCTCCCTCAAAGCAATCGGCCCGGCGGAGGTTCTTGTCCGAGCTGGAAGACATCCCCGCGACGCTCGTCTTTTTTGAGAGTCCGCACCGGCTTGCCGGGTCGCTCAAAGACATGGCAGGCATCTTCGAAGGAAGAAACGGAACCGTCGCGCGCGAGCTCACCAAACGTTTTGAGGAAATCAAGCGGGGAGCCCTTGGAAAATTGGCGGATTTCTACGCCGGGCAGGCGCCGAAGGGTGAAATGGTCGTATTGGTCGAAGGCGCCGCCGCAAACACGGCAAAGGATATCGGCGTTGATGTGGAAGCCCAACTGCGAATCGCCATGAAAAACAGCACGCTTTCCGCCGCCGCCCGGGAGGTCGCGCAGAACAACGGGCTTCCCCGAAGCGCCGTCTATCGTCGCGCTCTCGCGCTGCAGCAAGAGGATTTACCCGATGCATAAAGTTCGAAGAAAAGAAAAAAGTCGACCCCGTCATGCGTTGCGGTGGTATGCTCGCATTCGCCGAAGTTAGATTGTGGAAAGGGCAGCAGTGAGTTTCGACATACTCGTCCAGATGGATCCCGTTGATTCCATCGACATCAAAGGTGATACCAGTTTTGCCATGATGCTTGAGGCGCAACGGCGGGGACATCGCGTCAGTTTCTATGGGGCCGGGGACTTGCTGTTGCGTGACGGCAAGCTTTGGACGCGTGCGACACCGCTGCAGCTGCGTGACGAGGTCGATAACCATTTCACTGCCGAGGCGCCCGTTACGCGTGAAGTCGCCGATGCGGATGTCGTGCTCATGCGGCAAGACCCGCCTTTCAACATGAATTACATCACCGCGACTTATTTGCTCGAGAGTGTTGCTTCGGACGTGTTGGTGGTGAACGAACCCGCCGCCGTGCGCGACGCTCCCGAAAAATTGCTGGTCGGGCAATTCCCCGATCTCATTCCGCCAACGCTCGTCTCCGCAAACGCCGAGGATATCCGCAATTTCCACGATGCATATAAAGACATCATCATCAAACCGCTTTACGGCAACGGCGGCGAAGGCGTCTTCCGCATCGGCGAGGACGGTGTCAATCTGAATGTGTTGCTCGACACATTCGCGCGGCAATATGGCGCATTGCCGCTGGTAGCGCAAAAATTCCTTCCCCAGGTTTTTGACGGAGACAAGCGAATCATTCTCCTTGACGGCAAGGCTGTCGGCGCCATCGACCGGTTTCCTTCGTCCGGTGAAGTGCGCGCCAATATGCATGTCGGCGGTAAAGCGGCGGCGACGGAGTTGAGCGATCGTGATGCGCTTATCTGCGATGCCGTGGGAATCGAACTGCGCAAACGCGGCCTGCTGTTTGCCGGCATTGATGTTATCGGTGGTTATCTCATCGAAATCAACGTCACTTCCCCGACCGGAATCAGGGAAATCGCAAACTTCGGCGGCGAAGATATTGCCGCGCTCTTCTGGGATTGCGTCGAATCGCGAGTCGGTTAGGCCGGAAATTCCCCGAAGCGCGCGAGCGGCCGGAAACTTTGCAGCAATCCCTCCGCCGGGCGTCCTTGCGCCAAAGCCGTTAACCTTTCTTGAACTTTTCTCGCCTCAATGTGACGCCTTGTTACATTTTGTTACTTCCCTTTTTCAACAATATGCTGTAAATTTAGCGTAATAAAACAAGTATTTACTTGGTAAATGCTTGCAACACGATAATAAAAGGAAAAGAAAGCTGCATGGAATCCCTCAAACTCGTCTCCCGACAATCCACACCCCCCTCGCCAAACCTCTCCTTTCAGGACCAGTGGACGTCCGTGATGCAAAACATCAACACGATTGTCACGGCCCACTCCATCGCCGAAGAACAACTCGATGGGCAAATCGCGAATCACTCCGACTGGCTCATGACATTGCTGCTGCTGGATCTCGATATGCGGGGCAAACCCCTCGTTGCAAAGCACCTCCAGGAAGCCTCGGCCAGGTCCATGGGAACCGTGCGGGCCATGCTTCGCAGGTTCACCGGCAACGGATTTGCGGTCTGCAAGGAAAAAATCGGACGCTCGGAACTCTACCGTCCGACCAATCAACTCCGGCAGGCGGCGCTGCGCTGGTCAAACGATTTCAAAGACAAATCGCAGCTTTCATAGCAACACGGGGCGCTCGCCGGGCGGCGGGCGTCCCCGCCGCCTTAGCCGTGCGGCAGCGCTATCCGAAAACTTGATCCGGCTTCGCTTGTCGATGCCAGAGACATCTCGCCGCCGTGCAAGCGAATCAATTCCCGGGTTATTGCCAAACCCAATCCTATCCTCCCTGACAGCGGCGCCGCAAAATCCTTCTTCAGCCATTCTCGAACTTCGTCGGGAACGCCGCGGGCGTTGTCACGGACTTCTATCTCAACGTGTTGGTCCAAACGCTTCGCCGACACGCAAATATCCCCGGTGCGGTGGCAGGACTCCATCGCCTGAACCGCATTGCGTCCGAGATTCATCAGTATGCGGAAGAATTGCTCACTGTCGGCGTATAGGCGAAAACCTTCATCGACGTTATTGCGCCAAACAATGCCGCTTGTCTCGACAATGCCGACGGAGCGTCCGACCTCTTCAACAAGCGCATGCAGGTCCAACTTGTCGAGGCGGGGTTTGCGTTCTTCTTCCCTGCCGAAGCGAAGCGTTTGCTTGCACAGGGCAATCGCCCTGCCGATCGATGCAACCAAACGGGGCGCCAGGCGGCTCGTTTCGGGATCTTTCAACTCGGCAATCCTGTCCGATATCAACTGCGCGCTCGACAACATGTTCCGCAAGTCATGATTAATTTTGCTAACCGCCAAACCCAGCGCCGCCAGTTTCTTCCGTCGCTGCAAGTCTGCGCGTATTTTCGTTTGCATGTGGGCGAGTTCCTGCTCCATCGTGCCAATCTCGTCGCGGCGGGGCGAAGGCTTTATCACACGCTCCGCATTATCGGGATCTTCGCGGAAGGCAATCATGTTCGAAGTCAGGCGGCGGGTCGGCCGAACCATCAAGCGGTCGATCGCGAAAAACACCAATGTCGCCGTTACTACCGATATCACCGTTGACAATAAAAGGATTCGTTCGCTGAACTCGAACAGTGCCGCGCGCAACGGCGGTTGTGCTATGACTATCTCGATTCTCTCGTCTTCACCCATGTTTGAGTTGCCGATTACACGGATGGACCCTTCGCCGCCAAGCACCAGCAGACGCAGCGCGTGTATCATGGCGGAAAAATTTGCGGGTGTTCGCAAGTCAATGCTGCCGCGAATCGATTCGGGGTGCTCCATTCCCAGTGCCAGCGCGCGCCTGTCGGCCCGCTTCAACGACACCGATGACACTCCCGCATTCGACAGCAGCATCCTCGATAAGTCCTGGGTCACCGTGTGGTCCGGCGAGGCTTCCAACGCCAACACGGCGATTTTCGAAGCCTCAAGATGGTCGCGCAGACGATTCTCCCAATAGTTTCCGAGCGAGGGGAACAGAATCAATATCTCCGACAGCATCACGAAGCATATTGTCAAAAGCAGCAATTTTCCCGACAGGCCCGTTCGCTGCCACAGGGACGCAAGCCGTTCGCGCGAGAGTTTTCGCGCCTTGATGCGGTCCTTCTCAGCCAAACGCCGACAGGAAGCGCACAATGCGGCGCATTGAGTTTGAGAACAACTTCTCCGTGAAATACGAACCCGCAATGCGTTTGTTAATCTCCCCCAGCGTCGGATAGGGCGCGATGAAACCCGCCATCGACCCTATTTTCAATTTCTTCGTCATCGCGAGAACCCATGGCTGCAACAAGTCGCCTGCATGGGGCCCGACGATCGAGACGCCAAGGATGTGTCCGCGCGGGCTTACCAGCGCCTTCGCCATGCCCTTGGTGCGCCGCTCCGCCTGCGCGCGGTCGTTCTCTTCCATCGACCAGCGCAACACCCGGAGTTTGTCGCCGTGAATCTCCCTCGCGCGCTTCTCGTCCAAGCCGACATGGGCAAGTTCGGGATCCGTATAGGTCACCCACGGCACGCAGGAATGGTCCGCCTTCGCGGGTATCCGCAGCAATGCGTTGCGAATGACAATGCCGGCGTGATAGCCCGCAACATGCGTGAACTGCAAGCCGCCGGTGACATCCCCTATCGCAAATATCTTTTTGTTGGTCGTGCGCAGGCGCGCATCCACTTCGATTCCGCGGGGCGAATACGCCACGCCCGCTTTCTCCAGTTCCAAATTTGAAACATTGGGACGCCGTCCCGCGGCCACCAGCAAGTGCGAGCCTTGGACTTCCTGCTCGCGTTCGTCCTTGCGCAGGCGCACGCAAATGCCGCCGCCCTCGGACTTGGAGATGCCGTCGATGGCGATGCCCTCAAGCAGCGTAACGCCGTCTCCAATCATGCTGTCTTTGACGATTTGCGTAAGCTCGGGGTCGTCTTTTGCGAGGGTTTGGAACATTTCCAGCACGGTGACCTTCGATCCCAGGCGCCGATGCGCCTGTGCCAGTTCCATGCCGATGGGACCCCCGCCGATGACGATAAGGTGCTCCGGGCGCTGCTCGTTATCGAAGATGGTTTCGTTGGTGAAGAACGGCACGTCTTCGAGACCGGGAATCGGAGGAACTCCCGGAGACGAGCCTGTGGCGATTACAAACCGCCGGGCCTGGATGCGGTATTCCCCGGCTTCAACGACATTCCTCGAAAGAAATTTCCCCTCGGCGCGGTGGACCTCCACGCCCAGGCCCTCGAAGCGCTCTTGCGAGTCGTGGGGAGCTATCGCGCCTATCACGCCGCGAACATGCGCCGCAACCTGCGAGAAGTTCACCTCGGCGGGCTGGCGTGCAACGCCGAACGACTCGCCCGAAGACATTTCATGCGCATGCTTGCCCGCCGCTATCATCGCTTTTGAAGGAACGCATCCGTAGTTGAGGCAATCGCCCCCCATTTTGCCTTTCTCGATGAGCGCAACACTTGCCCCCATCTGCACCGCTCCGGCCGCTAAAGCCAGTCCGCCGGATCCGGCGCCGATAATGCATAAATCCACACTGCTTGCTTTTGCCATCTTGTTTCCCTCAAGTTTAACCTGCCCGAGCCCGCAACTTGCGCAACGCGATCGGAATTAATGCTACTACGCCCAATGCCGTAAACGCCACAAGCATTTCGGTTGTCACCAGGCTTGCTGGTGAAAACTCGAACTTGCAGACCGCCTCGCCCGCAACCGTCCCGCTCGCGCTCTCGCCCGTTGCGGCGAGGCAATTTTCGTAGACGGTGCGCTGCTCGTCGATAATCGATTGCAAGCCGACGCCCAAAAAGGTAAACGCGGTCGATCCGGGAATAATTCCGAAGAAAGTGCCCAGGACATAGGTGCGGAGTTTCACTCCCAGCACCGCCGGTGCAAGATTTACCAGCCAGAACGGAAACGCCGGAACCAGACGCAGGAACAGCAGGTAACTCAAAGCATTCTCCTGAAATCCCTGGCGCAGTTTTTCCAGCCACGGTCCCGCGCGGGCGGCCAGGGGTTCTCCCAGCGAGGTCTTTGCGATGAGGAAGATAATCGAAGCGCCGATGGTTGCGGCAACCACCGTTGCGAATCCCCCCAGCACGAGTCCGAACAGGAAGCCACCGGTGATGGTGAGCAACGCGCCTCCGGGGAGCGAGAGCGCGACCACGACCACGTAAAGCGACATATAGGCGAGAATCGCCAGGAGCAGATAATCATCGACAAATTGCTTCAGGGCGCCTTCGTGTTCGACGATTTTGGAAAAACTGATATACAAATACCACTCCTGCCAGATGACCACGGCCATCACGGCCAGGAGAATTATCAAGGGTAACAGGCGTTTTACGGAGAAGCGAGGCTTGTCTGTGCGGGAAGAGGAGGTCATGGAAGTCTCGAAAGTCTGCTTGAAGGGGAAGGGCTAATTCCACGAACTTATATATTGATTCCACAAAACCGTTGATGTTTCAATAGGGGGCGTGAAAAATAATTGCCGCAGGAAAGGTTGCCACCCGCGGGATTTTGCGCTAGGCTCGCTCCGCTTGCACCCCCAAGCCCCTGATAATACACCAAAACGGAGCCGCAGACCTATGAAGCGCACTTTCCAGCCAAGCACCCTCGTGCGCAAACGCCGCATGGGATTCCGGGCAAGATCCCGCACACACGCCGGACAGGCAATCCTGCGACGTCGTCGCGCCAAAGGACGCAAACGTCTCAGCGCATAGTATCCCGCGTCGAGCACGGCGCCTTTAGCACAACCATTTCCATGACGAACGCCGCAGAAAAACTTTGCAGCCTCAAGAAGCGAAGCCAATTCATCACGCTGACAAAAAAGGGGCGGAAAATTTTCATGCCCGCCGCGATTCTGCAAGTGCACCAAGTTGACGGAGGCGAAGGCATCCGCTTCGGTCTTACCGTCTCCAAAAAAAACGGCAATGCCGTCAAGCGCAACCGAATCCGCCGACGCCTTCGCGCTCTCGCAAAAGAACTTCTGCCGCAATACGGACAAGACGGGCACGACTATGTTTTCGTTGCCAAGCGCGACGGTCTCACGCGTCCCTACCAACTCGTGCGCAGAGACATCCAGCGCGTCTTGAAAAAGCTCAAACACCAAAACGGTCGCGAACATGGGCGATAACAATCGCAATTTTATCCTCGCGGCAACGCTGAGCGTGCTGGTGCTCATTCTCTGGCAGTACTTCTATGTCCTGCCTCGCATGGAGCAGGAACAGGCCCTCCAGCAGCAAAGGGAGCAAACTTCGCAAGCAACCCTTGCGCAGCCGACGCCGTCCGATGACGTCGCCACGCCGACGCCGCAAGCATCCGGCGCGGAGGCGGCAACGCCGGCATCAAGCGCGGGTGTTTCGCCGAGGGTTGCCATCGATACGCCGAGGCTGCGCGGTTCCATCGCGCTTCGAGGCGGGTATTTTGACGACCTTTATCTGAAGGATTATTCCGAAACACTCGACCCCGACAGTTCGCAGATTCGCTTGCTCGCGCCGCTGAATTCGCTCAAGCCTTATTTTGTTGCTTTCGGCTGGACGCCGCGCGACAGCGCCGTTGCCACGCCGGACGCCGAGACACTCTGGCGGGCGCCCGGCGACGCGACGCTCACGATCGAGTCCCCCCTGCGGCTTACTTGGGACAATGGCGAGGGACTCGTTTTCGAACGCACCATCACCATTGATGAAAACTTCATGTTCACCGTCACCCAGTCTGTGACCAACAACAACGACTCAAGCGTCGAACTTTTTCCCTACGGTCTCATCACGCGGCACGGCGCTCCCGAAATCAGCGGCTTTTTTATTTTGCACGAAGGACTCATCGGCATCTTCGACGAGGAAGGCTTGCAGGAAATCGACTACGACGATCTGGAAGACGGCATTGCAACCAAATACCGGTCCGACAACGGCTGGCTCGGCATCACCGACAAATACTGGGGAACCGTCCTCGTCCCGAGCCAGGGCGGCGGTTTCGATGCGCGCTTCTTCAGGGAAAACCGCCCCGGCGTCGATGTCTACCAAAGCGACTATCTCCTCGGCGGCGTTACCGTTGAGCCCGGCGCGCGCGCGAGTGTCGAGAATCAACTTTTCGCAGGCGCCAAACAGGTCGCGCTCCTCGACAGCTACGAGCAGGCCTTCAATGTTCCGCAGTTTGATCTTCTCATCGATTGGGGATGGTTTTACTTTCTCACAAAACCGCTGTTTTTGTTTCTCGACTATTTTTACAATCTTGTCGGCAACTTCGGCGTTTCCATTTTGCTGGTGACCGTGTGCATCAAACTCGCCTTCTTCCCGCTCGCCAACAAGTCCTACGTTGCGATGAGCCGGATGAAAAAACTCCAGCCCGAAATGGTCAAACTGCGCGAGAGGTTCCCCGATGACAAAATGCGCCAGCAGCAGGAACTCATGGCGCTCTACAAGCGCGAGAAGGTTAACCCGATGCAGGGATGCCTGCCGGTATTGGTGCAAATCCCCGTCTTTTTCGCGCTGTATAAAGTGCTGTTTGTGACCATTGAGATGCGCCATGCGCCTTTTTACGGCTGGGTGCAGGATCTTTCCGCGCCCGATCCCACCTCCATCTTCAACCTGTTCGGGCTGCTTCCCTTCGAAGTTCCCGCCTTCCTGCTCATCGGCATCTGGCCGCTCATCATGGGCGTGACCATGTGGGCGCAAATGCGCATGAACCCGGCGCCGTCCGATCCCATCCAGCAAAAAATCTTCGCATGGATGCCCGTGCTCTTCACCGTCCTGCTCGCGGGTTTTCCGGCCGGGCTGGTTATTTACTGGGCGTGGAACAATTTCCTTTCCATACTGCAGCAAGGCGTCATCATGCGCAGGCAGGGCGTTCCCATCGCGCTGTTCGACAACCTCCCGTTTCTCTCAAAAAACAAGAGCGACAAAACCCATGAGTGACGCATCCGGCAAAGACGGCAAGCGCGCATTGGCGGAAGAATGGCTGCGCAAGGCGCATCTGCTTTCCGAGGCGTTGCCTTTCATGCAGCGTTATGCCGGCAAAACCATCGTGGTCAAATACGGCGGCAACGCCATGCTTGATGCCGAAGCCTGCAGAAACTTCGCTCGTGATGTCGTTCTGCTTCACCATAGCGGCCTGCGTCCGGTGGTCGTGCACGGAGGAGCGCCGCAAATTGAATCCATGCTCGAGAGGCTTGGAATCGACTCCGGTTTCGCCGACGGCTTGCGCATCTCGGATGCGCAAACCGTCGAAGTCGCCGAGATGGTGCTGAGCGGAAAAATTAGCAAGCAGCTTGCGGCGTGCTTGAATCGTGTCGGGGGCGCGGGCGTGGGAATCTCCGGCAAGGACGCGAACCTCGTGCGTGCGCGCAAGATAAGGCATTCCAAGGATCTCGGTTTCGTCGGCGAGCCGGAAGAAATCAATACTTCCGTTGTTGTCGCACTTTTGAACGAGGGAATGATTCCGGTGGTCGCACCCATCGGCATTGATGAAGACGGCAACACCTACAACATTAACGCCGATACGATGGCGGGTTCGCTGGCGGCGGCTTTGAATGCAACGCGTTTGTTGCTGCTTACCGATGTATCCGGAGTACTCGACGAAAAAGGAAAACTTATTGAAGAGGTGTCGCTCGCACAAGCGGGGCATTTGCTCGAACAAGACGGAATTATTGAAGGCGGGATGATTCCCAAACTCAAGACCGCGATGAACGCGGTGGAGTCGGGTGTCGAAGCCGCGGCCATTCTTGACGGCCGGGTCCGGCACGCTCTCCTGCTTGAACTCCTTACGGCCCACGGGGCGGGAACCCTCGTGCGCGAGGTTCGCTGATGCGGCTGCGTCTGGCAGCCATGGCGCTCCTGCTGTCGGGAGGCGCATTGTTCCCGGGAGCGTGGACGACGCACTCGCACGCCGAATACCGGGCGTGCAACGAGACCAGCTACATTCTTGAGATGGCTGTTGCGAGCCTTTCGGAGTTGGGGGCCATCTCGCAGGGATGGTTCAGGCTTGCGCCGGGGGATTGCCACGAAGTGCTGCGCTCCGACCTGCCCGACGAACTTGAACTCTTCGCCTTTGCTCGAAGCGCCGACATCTACGGCGCGCAGGGAATCACATACCACGGCGACACGCCTTTTTGCATCGCCAGCGAAGATTTTCTCATTGAGGGCGTGGGCTTGTGCCAGATGCGCGACTATCAACACGCGCGTTTTGCCAACATTGACTTCAAAGGCGGCGAGTGGACGACGTATTTTTCCGAGGAAACAAACTATAATCTCAAGCGTGCGGCCGTCGCCGGAGCGCAACGGCTTCTTTCGCGGCTGGGCTATTCCGTCGGCTCGTTCGACGGGGTTGCCGGTTCAAGAACGCGTCTCGCCCTTGACGCTTTTCGCAAAGAGAAAGGCATCGAAAACGATACCGAAAAAATCTTTGACGCCCTCTATGACGCCGCCGCGGCCAAGCGCTCCGACACGGGACTTGAGGTTTGCAACGAGTCGCGGCATCAAATCTGGGCGGCCGTCGGCATCGAGGAAGAAAAAGGCGATGCCGTGCAAACGCGCGGATGGCTTCCCATGGATGCCGACAAATGCGCTTCCATGCTGCTCGAGCCCCTTGATGCGCATGCATATTATTTCTTCGCCGAAGCCGTTGACGCAGAGGGCTTTACCGTTCGCATCAACGACAGGAGGCTTTCCTGGGGCGGCGCGCATCTGTTCTGCGTGAGCGCCATTCGCTTTGTCATTGAAGAGCAGGGGTCATGTGATTCCCGCAACTACGACCAACGCGGGTTCTACCGCCTGAACACGAACGGCGATTCCCGTTTCACCGTGACATTACAGGAGCCGTAAGCACGGAAACAATGAGTCGCGCGCCCGCCCACGACATCCTCTTCGAGCCTGTGGCGATTGGTCCGGTTGTCGCGCGCAATCGTTTCTATCAAGCGCCGCATTGCAACGGCATGGGGCATCGGCATCCGAATGCTTGCGCCGAAATGCGCCGCGTCAAAGCCGAGGGCGGCTGGGCGGTCGTGTGCACGGAAGAGGTCGAGATACATCCGAGCACGGACGTCTCGCCGCATATCGAGGGACGCATCTGGGACGATGCCGACCTGCCCGCGCTGCGTCTCATCACCGAAAAGATTCACCTGCACGACTCCCTTGCCGGAATCGAGCTCGCGCACAACGGGCCCCACGCACTCAATCTTTACAGCCGCACCCCTTCGCGCAACGTCTCCGACTTCCCGGTGTTTGGAGGCCACGCTCCCGTCCAGGCGCGCCGGATGGACAAGGAAGACATCCGCGAACTGCGCCGGTGGCACCGCGATGCCGCCAAACGCGCCGTCCAAGCCGAATTCGACCTCATCCATGTTTACGCCGGACACGCACTCTCCATCGTCAGTTTCTTTCTTTCGCGCCGGCACAACCATCGCGTCGACGAATACGGCGGGTCGACGGAAAATCGCGCGCGTCTCTTGCGCGAGCTGGTCGAGGAGACCGTTGAAACCGCGCATCCGCGCACGGCCGTCGCCGTGCGCATTGCCGTTGATGAACTCGTCGGCGCCGAGGGGACGCACAAGGAAGAGGTCGAGGAAATCATCGAATCGATGGCGGAACTTCCCGACCTCTGGGATTTGGCGCTGGCGGAATGGGCGAATGATTCCGCGAGCGCGCGCTTCCGGGAGGAAGGTTTTCAGGAACCGTATATCCGCGATATCAAGCGACTCACCTCCAAGCCGGTCGTCGGGGTGGGGCGGTATACCTCGCCGGATAAAATGGCGCGACTGGTTCGGGACGGCGTGCTCGACCTCATCGGCGGGGCGCGTCCGTCCATTGCCGATCCGTTCCTGCCGCGCAAAATCGAAGAAGGCCGCTACGAAGACATCCGCGAGTGCATCGGCTGCAATATCTGCGTCACCGGGGATTTTCTCGCCGCGCCCATCCGATGCACGCAAAATCCTGCAATGGGAGAAGAGTGGCGCCGCGGGTGGCATCCCGAACACATTCGCAAGCGCGAATCCGATAAGTCCGTGTTGATAGTGGGCGCGGGTCCCGCGGGACTCGAAGCCGCAAGGGCACTCGCGCAGAGGGAATACGAGATTGTTCTCGCCGAAGCCGCGGACGAATTCGGCGGACGCGTGGCGCGCGAAGCAAGGTTGCCCGGATTGTCCTCCTATGTCCGTGTGCGCGACCACCGAAAACTTCAACTCGACCAAATGGGAAATGCGAGCTGCTACTTGAAGAGCCGGCTCACTTGCGAAGATATTCTCGAATATCAAATCCCGCGCGTCGTTATCGCGACCGGATGCCGATGGCGCCGGGACGGTGTCAGCGCATGCAATCCGCTCGGCGTGCCCGTGGGCGAAGGCGCGCGCGAACCTCTCACGCCGGACGACGTCATGTCGATAGTCGCGGGAGAGCCGCACGCGGCCGGCGCCTTGCCCGAAAACGCCCGCGTGCTCGTCTGGGATGACGACCACTACTACATGGCAAGCGTGATAGCGGAGTGGCTGGCGGGGCAGGGGCATTCGGTTTGCTATGCCACTCCGGCGAGCGAGGTGTCCGCATGGACGCGTAACACCATGGAGCAGCATTTTATTCAGAAGCGTTTGCTGGATTTGGGCGTGGAGGTTCGGAGCAATGAAATCTTGCGCGGGATCTCCGAGGGGGAGGCCGAACTCGCCTGCGGTTTTACCGGCAAGCGCAAGCGTGTCTGCGCGGATGCCGTTGTGCTGGTGGGAGCGCGCGTTCCCAATGATGAATTATTTGTCGGACTGCAGGAGCGCCGGGACGAATGGAGCGAGCGCGGGGTCGAAGCGGTGGATTTAATCGGCGACGCTTTTGCGCCGGCGACCGTCGCGCACGCCGTCTACGAAGGGCGCCGCTACGCCGAAGAGACGGACATGGACGAGGGAGAGATTCGAGCGGGGTTGTTCCGGCGCGAGATGGTCGGCTTGCACCCTTAGGCTCAGGGAAACAACAGCTTCCGGCTCCATTTTGCTTCGGTTTCTTCGCGCGTGAACACAACGCGCTCGTGCAGGCGGAAGAGTCCTCCCGCCTGCCAAAATTCCATATACACGGGACGTAGCCGAAACCCTCCCCACCAATCCGGCCGGGGAACCTCCCCGACCGCATAACGCGCCGTATATTTTGCAATACGGGCCTCCAAGGCAAAACGGCCTTCCAGCGGTTTGGATTGTTTTGACGCCCACGCGCCTATCCGGCTTCCGCGGGGACGCATCGCAAAATAGGCGTCCGTTTCCTTTCCTTCGACGCGCGAAACCCTGCCGCGAACCCGGACCTGCCGTTCCAGACTCTTCCAGTGAAAACACAGCGCCGCTTGCGGATTTTCGCGCAATTCCACGCCTTTCACGCTCTCAAGATTGGTGTTGAACACAAATCCGCGCTCATCGGCCTCGCGAACCAGCAACATTCGAACGTTCGGGCACCCGTCGGCATCCGTGCTCGCCAATGCGCAAGCCTCCGGGTCGGCGCTCTCGCTTGCACGCGCCTCTTCCAGCCATTTAGCGAATATCGAAAACGGCGTGGATTCCTCTACTTCCTCCGCCGCTCCGTCATCAAAAATATTCATCCCGGCCCCGCACTATTCCACAACGAGAAAAGTCTATGCTATAATAGCCTTTCCGTCAATTTTCGATTTAACATTAAGGATCACACTCATGATGAAACACTCTAAAAACATTCTCGCCGTTGCCACCGCTTCCGTTATGGGGCTAACCCTTGCCGCGTGCGGCGCGACGGGCGACAAGGAAGGGCTTGGGGCGCTCGGAGGCGCAATCCTCGGAGGGGTTGCAGGCGCGCACATCGGTGATGGCAAGGGACAACTGATTGCGACAGGACTTGGCGCGGTGCTCGGCGCGCTCGCCGGTTCCGAAATCGGAAAATCCCTCGATAGGGCCGACAGACTCCATCTCCAGCAAACCACGCAACAGACCCTCGAAAGCGCGCCAAGCGGAACGATCAGAGAGTGGAGCAATCCGGATTCCGGAAACTCCGGCACCATCACAGCCGAACCCGCTTTCAAAAACAGCACGGGCGCGTATTGCAGGGAGTTCCAGCAAACCATCACCATCGGCGGCGAAGTTCACGACGCCTTCGGCACCGCTTGCCGCAAACCGGACGGTGACTGGGAAATCGTCAGCTAAGCCGGCGCATTCGAAGACCATGAACGAGTCATCGGCGTTATCCGGTTTGATGAAGGGCAAGCGCGGCCTGATCATGGGCGTTGCAAACGAACGCTCTATCGCCGCGGGCATCGCGTCCGCCTGTGCGAATGCGGGCGCGAGCCTCGCCCTGAGTTACCAGGAGGGACCTTTGCAGGAGCGGGTCAAGGCATTCGGTGAGCAATTTCCCTCCGTCGAGCATGTCCTGCCTTGCAACGTCACCGAGCCGGAAAGCATTGAGGCGCTGTTCGCCGAATTGTCGAAACAATGGGGCAGTATCGATTTTCTCGTTCATGCCATTTCTTTCTCTGACAAAAACCAGCTCAACGGCCGGTATGTCGACACGACGCTTGATAATTTCCTCCTCTCCATGCATGTGTCGTGCTTTTCGTTCACGCAAGTGTGCAAGCACGCTGCGGCTCTCATGCCGAACGGGGGATCGATGCTGACCCTTACCTACTACGGCGCGCAAAAGGTCATGCCGCACTATAACGTCATGGGCGTTGCAAAAGCCGCTCTTGAAGCCTCCGTCCGGTACATTGCCGTCGACCTCGGTCCCGACAATATCCGCGTCAACGCCGTCTCGGCGGGCCCCATCAAGACGCTGGCCGCGTCCGGCATCCGGGACTTCCGCTACATTCTCAAATGGAACCAGCACAACTCCCCGCTCCGCAGAACCGTTACCATTGACGAGGTCGGCAACGCCGCGCTCTACCTGCTAAGCGACATGGGACAAGCCGTTACGGGCGAAGTCCATTACGTCGATGCCGGATACCATGTTGTCGGGATGAAAGCCGAAGACGCTCCGGACATCTCGACGGTTTAATGTCGCATAACAGTTTCGGGCATCTCCTTCGCGTAACCACTTGGGGCGAGTCGCACGGTCCCGCCATCGGAGGCGTTGTTGACGGGATGCCGCCGCGCATATCCTTTCGACTCACCCATGTGCAGAAATATCTCGACCAACGACGTCCGGGCGCGAGTAAATTCACAAGCCAGCGGCGCGAGGCCGACAAGGTCAGAATCCTCTCCGGAGTCCTGCCCCGCGCTGACAGCGGCGACGACGTTGAACTCACCACGACCGGAACGCCCGTTTCCATGCTTATCGAGAATGTCGATGCGCGTCCCAAGGATTACGAGTCGCTCGGGGGGTTCTACCGTCCCGGCCATGCCGACCACGTCTACCAGGCAAAGTACGGCATTCGGGACGTCTCGGGCAGCGGTCGCGCCTCGGCGCGTGAAACCGCCGTGCGCGTCGCGGCGGGCGCGCTGGCAAGATTGGTAATTCCGTCGGTAAAAATTCGAGGTGCGCTGGTCGCGCTCGGCGAGAACGAAATCAACCGCGGGAATTGGGATTGGAAAGAAACCGAAAACAACGATTTTTGGTGCCCCGATATCGAGAGTGTTTCGCTCTGGGAAGACTACCTTAAAGGTTTGCGCAAGGAAGGGTCGTCCTGCGGGGCGGTGGTGGAAGTGCATGCGCAAGGCGTTCCCGCCGGCCTGGGCGCGCCGATTTACGGAAAACTCGATGCCGATCTTGCTTCCGCAATGATGGGAATCAATGCGGTCAAGGGCGTCGAAATCGGCGCGGGCTTTTCCGCGGCAAAGCGCCGCGGCGAAGACAATGCCGACCAAATGCGCATGGAGGGCGATAGAATCCGTTTCGATTCAAACCACTCCGGCGGCGTCAACGGAGGCATCTCGACGGGACAGGACGTCGTCGTGCGCTTTGCCGTCAAGCCGACTTCTTCCATCCCCACGGCGCTCAAAAGCGTTGACGGCGAGGGGCGCGAGGGCGAAGTCAGCACAAAGGGGCGTCACGATCCCTGCGTCGGGATTCGGGCCGTTCCGGTGGGCGAGGCGATGATGGCGCTCGTGCTCGCCGATCATTACCTTCGCCATCGCGCTCAAACCGGCGCCGCTTGACGCCGTCCCCGCGCTCGAGCGCCTCCCGTCGTCCGCCGCAACCACCCGGGCTTGCGCCTGCCCGCTCCTCGCTTCGTGCTCGAAGGGGGAGGCAGGCCCTTTGCCGTCAATGCAGCAAACATTCCCGGACCCCGACCCGCAGGGATTGAAGAAAGGCTGAATCCGCCCGCCCGCATTGTCCATGTTGTTTTTTCAGTCCGGCCGTGCTATCCCTCATGGCATACGGAGTTCGCTCGAAAACATTGGAGTTACAGACATGAGTCGTTGCATTTTACTGACAATATGCGGGATTATCTTCCTCGCCGGTTGTTCAACCTCGGACGAGATCGATTACAACGAACGTCCCGCCACAGAGATTTACAACACCGCCCTTGACGCCCTTCAGGCGGGCGACTACGAGACCGCCGCGACGGAATTCATTGAGGTCGAACGGCAGCATCCCTATTCCGTCTGGGCGCGCCGCGCCATCCTGCTGTCCGCCTACGCTTATTACGTCGACGAGGAATATGACCAGTCCATCCTCGCCGCGCAACGTTACATCATGCTCTATCCCGGAGGCGAGAGCGCACCCTACGCCTACTATCTCGTCGCCACTTGCTTCTACGAGCAAATCACCGACGTTACGCGTGACCAGCGGCGGACCGAAGAGGCGCTTGCCGCCCTCGAGGAAGTCGTGCGCAGGTTTCCCGATACGGAATATGCCAGGGACGCCGCTTTCAAAATTGACCTTGCGCGCGACCATCTCGCCGGAAAAGAAATGGAAGTCGGACGCTATTATCTCGACCAGGAAGCCTATTCGGCCGCCATTGGCCGCTTCCTCGAGGTGCTGGCGCGATACCAGACAACCACCCATACCCCCGAAGCCCTTCATCGCCTCACCGAAGCCTATCTCGCGCTCGGGCTTCGCGAGGAAGCGCAAGCATCCGCGGCAATCCTCGGACACAACTATCCCGCAAGCGAGTGGTATGAATACAGTTATATCCTCGTTGGCGACCCGTCCTACTGATGATTGGGAGATGAGCTCCCATCCTCTTTATTCGACGGGGTCAGGGAGCGGTTCTTTTAGGCGGTAATCGTGCTGATTCGGCTTTGCGTGCGCGATATCGTCCTCATCGAAAGCGCCGAGGTCGAACTCAGCGCCGGCCTTAGCGTTCTCACGGGCGAAACCGGCGCGGGCAAGTCCATTCTCCTTGATGCTCTCGGATTGGCTCTCGGGCAGCGGGGCGATGCCGCGCTCGTGCGCGCGGGCGCGTCCGAAGGCTCGGTGACGGCCTTCTTCTCCATACCTCCCGAACACGCCGCATGTGCGCTGGCCTCTCAAAGCGGCATCACGCAGGAACCGGGCGAACCTCTGATACTGCGCCGCGTTCAGGAGAAAACCGGGGCCACCCGGGCTTTTCTCAACGACCAGCCAGTTAGCGTTGCACTCCTGCGCGAAATCGGCGAGAACCTCGTTGATGTTCTCGGGCAGCATGAAGTGCGCGGTTTGCTCGATCCCAAGCGCCATCGCAACGCCCTTGACGCCTTTGGCGCCCTCGACAAGCACATCCGGCGCACCCGCGACGCGTTTGTTCCCATGCGTGATCTTCGCGCGGCGATCGAGGCGCGCGGCGGCGAGGGCGGTAGCAAGCTGGAGGCCGAAATTACCGAGTTGGACGCGCATCTCGAAGAATTGGAAAATTTTGCACCTGTTGCAGGAGAGGAGGAATCGCTGGCACGCGAGCGTTCCCTGCTGATGCGGGCGGCGGAGGTGGGCGACGAGATATCCGCCACGGCGCAAACGTTGAACGACGCGGACGAAGGCCTGGAAGCACGGCTGGGCGCATTGCTTCGACGTTTGGCGAGGTTGTCGGCCCGCATGGGGGAGGAGTCGCATTTGGAAACGGCGGCATCGGCGTTGGAGCGCGCATTGCCGGAAGTTTCCGAAGCGCGGGCTTCGATGGACTCGCTGCTCGAAGCGCTGGATGCGGACCCGGAGCGTTTGGAAGCCGCGGAGTCGCGCTTGTTTGCGTTGCGCGGCTTGTCCCGCAAGCATGAGGTTGATTGTGACGAGTTGCCCGCGCTGCAGGAGCGTTTGCGCGAGCGGCGCGACGGTTTGCGCGAAGCGCTGTCACGCGAGGGGACTCTCCAAGCCGACTATGCCGCCGCGTGCAAAAAATACGAACAAGCCGCCAACGCCCTCTCGAAGGCGCGCGCAGACGCCGCGAAGCGGTTGGACAATACGGTAACATCGGAGTTGAAGGCCCTGCGTTTGGCGCATATCGCGTTTCGCACGGGCGTCGAGCGCGTTGAGGCGAACGCATCACCCGAAGGACGGGACAAAGTCGGCTTTGAAGTCGCCCCCGAATCCGGCGAGGCATTCGGCGCCCTGGGACGTATAGCGTCCGGCGGCGAACTCTCCCGCTTCATGCTCGCGCTGCAGGCTGCAATCGTCGGGCGCAAAAAGAGTGTCGCAGCACAAGGGCCGGTGTGTTTGATCTTCGACGAAATTGACCAGGGCGTCGGCGGAGCGGTCGCTGATGCCGTGGGCGCGCGATTGCAGCGGCTGGCCAAAACCGCGCAGGTGCTTGTTGTCACCCACGCGCCGCAAATCGCCGCGCGCGCGACGAGCCATTTTCTCGTGTCCCGGTCGAAGCCGCAGTCGAAGAAGCCGCCGCCGAAATCAAAATCGAAAACATCCCGGCGCGATATTGCCGTTGCGGGGATATCGCGGCTGCAGGCGGCCGCGCGCCGGGAGGAGATCGCCCGCATGCTCGCGGGCGCGGTAATCAGCACCGAAGCGCGTGCGGCGGCCGCGCGCTTGCTAAAAGAAAATCTTGATTCATGAGCGCAAAGAAAGACGTCGACAAGTTGGATGAGAAAGAGGCGATTGCCGAGCTAAAGCGTCTCGGCAAGAAGATCAAAAAACTTGACGCCCTCTACTATGAAAAAGATTCGTCGGAGATTCCGGATGCCAGCTATGACGCTTTGCGCAACCGTCTCGAAGGCATCGAGAAACGATTTCCGCTTCTGGTTCAGCCGGACACTCCCAGCGAAAAGGTCGGCTCTGCGGCATCGGCTCGATTCGCCAAGGTGGAGCATAAGGTGCCGATGCTCTCGCTGCGCAACGCTTTCGACGAGGAAGACGTGAAAGAATTTCTTGCATCCATCCGGAATTTTCTCGGGCTGGGCGAGGAAGATTTCATAGCCATGACAGCCGAGCCGAAAATCGACGGCGTTTCGGTTTCGTTGCTCTACGAGGCGGGGCGGTTTGTCCGGGGCGCGACACGCGGCGACGGGCGCGAAGGCGAAGATATCAGCGAGAATCTCCGGCACATTGAAGACGTGCCGAAAAAACTAGCAGCCGGCAAACACCCCGGCTTAATCGAGGTGCGCGGTGAAGTCTATATGGATAGAAACCACTTCCTCGAGTTTAACAAACGCCAGGAGAAAGCCGGTGAAAAAGTGTTTGCCAATCCGCGCAACGCCGCATCCGGCTCTCTGCGGCAGTTGGACTCATCCATCACCGCAAAGCGCCCGCTCGGCTTTTTCGCCTACGGATGGGGCGAGATGTCCGATATGCCGTGGTCGACGCAGTCGGAGGCGCTGAAAACATTGGAAGACTGGGGTTTCAAAATTGCGCCGACGCAATCCTGTTCGAGTCTGGACGAGATGTTCGCGGCCTATCGCAAGTTGGAATCCAAACGCGCGGACCTGCCGTACGAGGTTGATGGCGTGGTCTATAAAATTGACCGCCTCGATTGGCGCGAACGTTTGGGGACGTTGTCCCGCTCGCCGCGCTGGGCCATCGCGCACAAACTTCCCGCCGAGGAGGTTGAGACCGTCATTGAAGGCATCGACATCCAGGTGGGGCGCACGGGAACCCTGACACCGGTAGCGCGGCTGAAGCCGGTCCATGTGAGCGGCGTGACGGTCTCAAACGTGACCATTCACAATGAAGACGAAATTGCGCGCAAGGACATTCGCATCGGCGACAGCGTCATTGTGCGCCGCGCCGGCGAAGTCATCCCGCAAATCGTCTCGGTCATTAAGAAAAAACGTCGAAAAGGAGCAAAACCGTTCGCTTTTCCCAGAAAATGTCCCGAATGCGACGCGGAGGCGCTGCGCGAGACGAATGTCGGCAGCGGCGAGGAGTCGGTTGCGCGCCGTTGCGTCGCGGGACTCACCTGTCCGGCACAGGCGCTTGAACGGCTCGTCCATTTTGTGTCACGCAACGCCTACGATATTGAGGGTTTGGGCCGCAAGAGTTTGGAGATGTTTTTTAAGGAAGATATCATCCGCCATCCCGACGACATCTTCACCCTTGAGAAGCGTGACGGCGACGGTCACACGCCGCTCGCCGAGCGAGAGGATTGGGGCGAAAAGTCCGCCCGCAACCTTTTTGATTCGATTGATTCAAGGCGGAAGATTCCCATCGAGCGCTTTTTGTTCGGGCTGGGAATTCGCCATATCGGCGAGGCAACGGCGCGGCTGCTGGCGTTGCATTACGGCTCGCTGCAAAAATTACGCGCGGCGCTGGAAAGCATCAGCGTCGAGAAGGGCAAGGTTTTGGGCGGTGCAAGCTGGGACGAGCTCCTTGCCATTGACGGCGTCAGCGCAACCCTCGCGGAGCCTTTGGTGTTGTTTTTCTCCGAAGAGCATAATCGAGCCGTTGTCGATGGTCTGCTGAACGCAGGAGTCGAAGTGCTTGATGCCGAAACTCCCGGCGGCGAATCACCGCTGCGCGGCAAAACCGTCGTCTTCACCGGCAAACTCGTTGCGGTCACCCGCGCCGAAGCAAAGGCAAGGGCTCAAATGCTGGGTGCGAAGGTTGTGGGCGCGGTTTCCGGCAGCGTCGACTTTGTCGTTGCGGGCGAGGCGGGCGGCTCAAAACTCAAACGCGCAAAGGAACTTGGCGTTGAGGTCATCTCCGAAGAAGAGTGGCAAAAACGCTGCGGTGCCGTCTCATAAAGCCCGCGTTGCCTTCTCCAGCCAGGCGCGTTCACGCTCATCTTCCAGCAAGGGCGATACGATTTCCCGAACGCGTTGGTGGTAGGCATCAACAAAAGCGCGTTCCCCGGCATCCAGCAGGGCAACGTCTATCAAAGACGAATCGAAGGGCGCAAGCGTTAGCACCTCAAAGCCCAGCATCTCCCTGTCCCCGCCCTCGATCGCTTGCGCCGACGTTACCAGCACCAAACTCTCGATTCGAATGCCGTACGCGCCGTCACGATAATAGCCCGGCTCGTTGGAGAGAATCATGCCCGCGCACAGCGCAACATCGCCGCCGCCCTTCGAAATGCGCGCCGGCCCCTCGTGAACATCAAGAAAGCTCCCGACGCCATGGCCCGTACCGTGGTTGTAGTCCAATCCCGCCGCCCATAACGCCCGGCGCGCAAAGCCGTCCAACTGCGCTCCGGTCGTGCCTTCCGGGAATCGCGCCTGTGCCAGCGCGATATATCCCTTCAGAACCAAACTATAATTCCGGCGAACCTCGTCGTTCGGCGCGCCAACGGCAATCGTGCGGGTGACATCCGTGGTGCCGTCCAGATACTGCCCGCCCGAATCGACCAAAAACAACTCGCCCTCGCAAAGCCGCCGATTGCTCGATTCGCTCACGCGATAATGCATCATCGCTCCGTGGGGTCCCGAACCCGCAATGGTGTCAAAACTGATGTCCTGAAGATGCCCGGTGGCAATGCGAAAGGCCTCGAGTTTTTTTACCGCGCCGATTTCATCAACTGAACTGCCGTTTTCGAGGGCGTCGTCCAGCCATGCGAGAAAGCGGCACAGGGCAACGCCGTCGCGAACATGCGCCGCCCTTGCGCCGTCCTGCTCAACGGGATTTTTACAGGCCTTCGGCAACTGGCAAGGGTCATCCCCGAAGGAGAGTCTGGCGCCGGCGTTCTCGAGGTGCAGCCGAATGCCGTCCGCCGCGCTCTCCCTGTCCAGCGCCACTTTCCTGTCCTTCAAATCCTTGAGGGCGCCGGCAAAATCTTCCACCGCGCGCACGCGAACCTTCGAGGGAAGCGCGTCCGGCAGAGATTCCCCAAGACGTCCGGCCGGGACAAACCAATCGAGCGAGCCGTCACTCGAGAGAATCACCCGCGACAAAACTATCGGCGTGTGCGGGGCATCCATCGAGCGCACATTCAGCAGCCATGCAATCGAATCACCCCTGTCCAGCACAACTGCGTCCAAGCCGCGCTTTTCCAAACCTGCGGCGATGTCGTTGATCTTGGCGGAACTTTCCCTGCCGGCATATTCGAGCGGATGCGCACGAATGATTCCGCTTGGAGCGGACGGTCGATTCGCCCACAAAGCGTCCAGCGGATTGCTCTCGCATGCGACCAGTTCCGCGCCGATTTTTCTGCATACCCGGGCCAGCCAAGCCGCTTCGCCGACATTGTGCGACCAGGGGTCGTAGCCCAGTTTGTTTCCCTTCTTGAGGGCTTCGCCCAGCCAGGAGGCGATATGTTTGCGGGTCAGCGAGCCTTGCTCAACCGCCTTGTCCGCGACCTGTTCCCGAGCCTGCAAAACATAGCGGCCGTCCACAAATAAAGCGGCCCGCCCGCCCGCTATCGCGCCCAAACCCATCGAACCGGTAAAGCCGAACAGCCACGCCAGCCGCTCCTCGTCGGGGGGAGAGGCTTCATGCTTGGGAACGAGGAAGCCGCTCAAACCCGTCCGCTCCAACTCTGCGCGCAGTTTCCCTACACGGTCGAGAGCCGCCTCCGCGGCGGGCATTTGAAAATTTTGCAACGGTGCCATTGAAGTCATCATGCAGATATATGCCACGCCGTCTTCGTCCTATCAAGGTTAACCGAATCTTTACACTTTGAGAGTCTAATGGAGGCTGTAGCGGTCGTGTTAGAGGAACTCCAAGCTATGCAGGTAGTGCATGGCAGAGCCTAGAAAATAACAATTTTCTTTTGTCATAAAGGGTCTCATACTGTTTTCAGTTGAGTCATTAACTTTAACCGGCAAAACGCCATCCAACCAAGAAAGGAAAACACACCATGTCGGCTCACCACTACACCGCTCGGCACTTTGAACTCCCCCTCGGCATGTACATTGCTGAAAAGGTCTACTCGCTCGTCAAACGGGGCGATGTCCTTGTGCGCGCTTACAACAGATGGCAGGAGAATCGCGCCGCGGCCAGCCGGCTTGCCAGCCTGGACGAGCATCTCCTCCGCGACATCGGCATCGAAAACCGCCACCTTATCGGCCATTACGTCCGCAAGGGTCGCTGCTAAGACGGCGCTGTCTCGACAAACGAGGCAATGATCGACTTCTCCCCTGCGTGTTCAAAGTCGATTCGAAGCCGGTCGCCGTCCGCTTGCCTCACCAACCCGTAGCCGAATTTTCGGTGAAAGACTCGCTCCCCCACCTCAAAAGTGGGGGAGTCTTCTTTTGTGCCGGTGAAGGCGCGCGTCGACCTTGGCGAAGGTGATGCGGCTACCGTCGTTCCTCCGCGCAATTCCTCGCCCAGCGCCAGCGATTCCTTCGGCAGTTCGTCCAAAAACCTTGACGGCAGCGCATTCTGCCAGCTGCCGTATAAAAACCGTCGAACGCAAAAACTGATACAGGCATAACGCCGCGCCCGCGTGATTCCCACGTACGCCAGGCGACGCTCTTCTTCCAGGCCTTCCTGCCCGTCTTCGTCCAGCGAGCGCTGGTGCGGGAAGAGACCCTCCTCCCAGCCCGGTAAAAACACCGTGTCGAACTCCAATCCTTTCGAACTGTGCAGTGTCATCAACTGAACCTTGTTGCTTGCTGCCTGCTGGTCGGCATCGAGTACGAGAGCGACATGCTCGAGATAGGCTTCCAAAGTCTCAAAGTCCTCCATAAAGCGCAGCAATTCGTCGAGATTCTCCAAACGTCCCGGCGCGGACGCGGACTTGTCCACACGCAGCGCATCGCGATAGCCGGATTCGTCCATCACTTTGCGCGCCAGCAGCGCCGGCGAAATCCTGCCGGTCAGCGCAACACGCCAGCCGTCCACCAAGCCGACAAAATCCTCTAATTGCTTGCGCGAACGCAGTCCTCCGTCCGCTCCCGCCGCCGCCCGTGCCGCTTCCAGCAGCGAAAGCCTCCGTGCACCGGCAATTCCGCGCAATTTTTCCACCGCTCCGTCGCCGACCCCGCGTTTGGGGCGATTCACGATGCGCTCAAAAGCGACATCATCATCGCCCGAGGCAATCAAGCGCAGGTAGGCGTTGATGTCGCGAACCTCGGCGCGTTCGAAGAAACGCAGACCTCCAATCACGCGATAGGGAATCGATAACCTCTGGAAACAGCCTTCCAACTCGAGCATCTGCATGGATACGCGAACCAGCACCGCAATTTCGTCAAAGCGCTTGCCTGCGTTTCCAAGTTGCAGGATGTCCCTGCCGATGCCGTGCGCCTCCTCGCTGCTGTCCGTCGCGCCGCGAACGGCGACGCGTTCGCCTTCGTTCGACGGAGTCCAAAGCTCCTTGCCGAGACGGTTGCCGTTTGCCGCTATCAGGCCCGACGCGGCCTTCAGGATGTGGTGTGTTGAGCGGTAGTTCTGCTCCAGGCGGATGATTTTCGCCTCGGGAAAATCCTTCTCAAAGTTGAGGATATTGCCGACCTGCGCGCCCCGCCAACTGTAAATTGACTGATCGTCGTCTCCCACGCAGCAAAGGTTTCGGTGCTTTCGAGCCAGAAGCCGAAGCCAGAGATATTGCACGATGTTCGTGTCCTGGTATTCGTCCACGAGAATGTAGCGAAAGCGATCCTGATAATCGAGAAGGATGTCGGGGTGTTTGAGGAAAATGCGCAGCGGCAAAAGCAGCAAATCGCCGAAGTCGACGGCATTGAGGGTCGCAAGCCTTTCCTGGTATTTGTGATAGAGCCCGATTCCCTTGCCTCCGAATGCATTCGCCTCGACTTCGGGAACCTCGTCCGGCATGAGAGCGCGATTCTTCCATCCGTCGATTAGCGCGCTCAATTGCCTCGGGTCCCAGCGCTTCGGGTCAATGTTGTTGTCCTGAATCAGGCGTTTTAACAACAGGGTCTGATCGCTTTGATCAAGGATGCCGAAGTCCGACTTCAACTCCAGCGCTTCGCCGTGCATGCGCAATATTCTCACTCCCATGCGGTGGAATGTTCCCAGCCACGACATCTCTTCGCCCTGCTCGCCGATGATATCCACCACGCGACGGCGCATCTCCGATGCAGCCTTGTTCGTAAAGGTGACGGCGAGGATTTGGCGGGGCCATGCGCGTCGCTGCCGCAATATGTGCGCCAGCCGAAACGTCAGCACGCGGGTCTTTCCCGTGCCTGCTCCCGCGAGCACCAGAAGAGGCCCGTCAAGCGTCTCGACCGCTTCGCGTTGCTGTTCGTTTAACGCGTCGAGATAATCGGTGGCACCGGGGGCATCCATCTCACGCGCGCTTGCGGCGCAGGCCGATGCTCGAACACAGGCCCTCCGGACGCCCGAGTTCCGCATGCGCCAGGCGCATCGCTTCCACCCGTTCGCGCACGTTTTCGGGAAATGCGGCCGCGCGGCGCTCTTTCATGTCAATGTGAATGTTCACTTCCTCGATGGTTGCGGCGAGATAGTCCTCTTCGGCGTGGTGCATGCACATGAAATAGTGCAACCGCTTCGAATCCGCATCAAGCAACTGGAAGGTAATGCGCAGCGGCGCATCCTCGCGCAACTCTTGAAGGTAGCGGACGTGGGATTCCAGCGTGAAACAGGATCCCCCTGATTCGGCAATGTCCTCGGCTCCCAAGCCCAGGGCGCTCAAAGGAACATCCAGCGCCGTGTCAAATGCAAGGACATAATAACCGACATTCATGTGTCCGTTGTAATCAATCCACTCGGATAGCACGCGCAACCCGAGGGACTGCACGGGAGCGGCAAAATGGGGTATGCTGGTCATATGATTAACAAAGGACACGCCATGATTATGACAGCCTACCACATCGAAGCCCCCGGGATAAGGGTGTACGCATGACCCCCTCATATCGGAATTTCGCGCTTGCAGTGCCGACGACGTTATTGCTGGCGGCGTTGGCTGTCCTGGTCTTCGCGCCTCTGCTGGATTGGAGCCGGTACCGCGGTGATTTCGCCGGCTTCCTCACGGACGTGCTGGGAGTGAATGTGATCGTTGAAGGCGACGTCTCTCTGCATCTGCTGCCAACGCCGGGGATATCGGTGGGGGAGGTTTCAATAGGAACGTTCGCCCGTGCCGACACTCTCGCACTCGAAAGCGACTGGCTCACGCTCCTGAAGGGCTCGTTGCAAGTTCGAAGCACCGAGGCCCGCGGGGCTGAAATATTCGTCGAGCGCACCGGCGAAGAAGGCTGGCGTCTGCCTGTCGGAGAACTGCCTTTCGAGAGTCTCGATGTCTTTGGCGGCACGATATTCGTACGCGATGAAATTCTGGGAGTGGACGAGAAGGTCCCGTTGACCTCGGCGCAGGTGGAGCCGGGACGCATTTCCATGCTGCTGGCGACTCCCGATTCTCCTCTGGGAGAATCTCTGGAAGTGCGTTTCAGCCGCAGCAATGCCGACTTCTCGTTGCAGGCGCGCGCCGAAGGGGGCGAACTGCGCCTTTCCGGAACCGGCGCGCTAACCGCCGAGGCTCTCGCCCTTGAAGCCATGCTTGACGCCCGTCTCGATAGCAAAATAGCGGGCGAAGAGGTTCATCTGCGCGCGCAGGTGAGCGTCAAGGAAGACGCGGCGCAACTTTCGGAAATGTCGGTGCAATGGGGCGAAAGCCACTGGCGCGGCAACGGGGGGATTGACGCCCTCACGACCAATCCGATGCTCAAGGCTTCCTTGCACAGCGGTATTTTTGATGTATCCCGCGGGCTGGAATTATTGGAGTCCCTTACCGGGGTGTACAGCAAGGCCGGCGCATGGGCCCGCGGGGAGGTTGCGCTGGAAGCACGGAGTGTTTCGTGGCAGGGCGAATCGCTGGGCGAGGGCATGCTTACTGTCCGCTTTGACGGCGACAAAGGACCCGACCTCCGCGTCGCTTTGGAGCATCTGCCCGGCGGGGGGTTTGTGCGCTGGCAGGGCCGGGTGGGGCAGGACTCCGGGTCTCTCGTCGGCAACTTGAACTTCTCCGTGGAGCGCCCCGAATACGTTGCGTTCGCACCGTTCCTGAGCGACCTGAAAAGGCCGTTCCACCTGAAAGGGATGCTAAACGGGTCCTTGCAAGGTGCGCGCCTTGAGAATCTCGAGATTGATTACGGTGCCAACAAACTGCAAGGACGCATTCTTTATAATCCTCTCGAGGATTTGGTTTGGGATGCGGACTTGCGCGCCGAAAGTCTCTTTGTCAGCGACGGTGTGGAATTGTTCGAACTCATGGAGGCGGCGAATTCTTCGAAAGAGTCGAAGCTCGCCCTTTCCGTTGGAGAATTGCTTGCGGGTTCGATGCAAGTGGGAGAACTGGAGATGAATTTGCATCTTTTGCGTGAAGGGGTTTCGCTGAAGGGTTTGCGCTTGGACGAGGATGCATCGGGATTGTTGCTGGAGGCATCCGGCAATTTGTCATGGTCGCGGGAAAAGCCCGAAGGGTTTCTCGATGCGCGTCTGTCGGCTCCCTCGGAGCAGGCGCGCAACAATCTTGCCGCGGCGCTTACGACGCTGGAGATCAAGGAAGGCGACTGGTTCAGGGGAACCGAACCTCTGTCTTTGCAGGGCGAGTGGAAGTTTACGCCGTTGCAATTCGACAAATTCGAACTCAGCGGGGAAATGGGCGGTGCGCGGATGCGCCTTGAAGCCGAAAATGTCTTCGATGTGTTTTTCGCGGAGGAGTCCGTGCGGGAATCGACGCATGCGCGGCTGCAGGCTTTTTGGCAGCGGGAGGAGGATTCCATCCTGTTGGAAGGTTTCCTCGAGCCGTTTCCGAATTTCTTCAGCGGCACTCTCAAGGCCGAAGGATTCCATGCAGAGTTTCCGCTGGCGCTGCAGGCGGATGTCTCCGCCGTCTCCGACGACCAGGGACGGCGGATTTTGTGGGAAGAATTGCGGTTTGCCAAGACGGGCGACACCCTGCGCGGTTCAGGATGGATTGCCGAGGGTGTCAACAACGATGTTTGGCGGTTTCAGAGCGATTTTGACGCCAATAACATCGAGACGGTGCCGGTTTCGCAGTGGCGCTCTTTGTCGTTTCTGGGAGAGACGTTTTCGCGCGTCTTAGACGGCACGGGCGTAGGTTTGGCTACAATGCGCGGAAATCTGTTTGGCGGTGAAGCAAGCATCGAGGTCGATATCTCGGCAGACATATCGCGCGCACGTTGGCGCGCAACGCTGGATCACAGCGATTTGGCGCAAGCGAGTGAATGGTTGTGGGGCGAGACGCTCGTGCGCGGCGTTCTCAATGCATCGCTTGAGGCAACCGGAAATCCCCTCGACATCGATATGCTGACGGGCAACGGCAGCGCACGCATCGCCGGCCTCGAAGTCTGCTGTGTTGATATCGAGGGTTTGCGTTCGCAGGCGCTTGAGGGTGTTGTGGTGGTATCGGTGTTCGCAACACCGAGTTTGGAGCGAAATGTCTGGATGCCAATCGGAGATGCAAGCTTTCTTCTTGCGCTCCAAAGCGGCATTCTTGAGCAGCGTACGCAGGGTTCGCTGGAAGGTGTTTCGAGCGCCTCCGGGGAACTGGATTTGCGCGGGCGCACATTGCAATTGCAAGCAGACTTGCCCGTCGCGGCCGGATCGAACGGTGAAAGCGCGCCGCTCACCTATCGTATTGAAGGCGATGTTTTCGCGCCTACCGTTTCCTACGACAGCATTGCCCTCGAGCAAGCGCTGGAAAACTCGCGCCTCGGGCAAATCCTGGAGCAACTCGAAGCTCCGCAATAATCCTCGTTTGCGCAAGCGGTTCGTTTGGAATTTGCATTTGAAACCGACGTTTCCGGCGGTTCCTTCAACTTAAAGGGAATGTTGTCGTCTGTCCGTCATTGCACCGCCACGGATGCGACGTAATCGGCTATTGCAAGGCAAGATGTCAAACCCGGCGATTCGATTCCGAAAAGATGGACCACGCCGCGGCAGCCATGATGCGCAGGTGCGAGAATGCGGAAGTCCTCGGCAGGCTCGCCTGCACGCGCGAGTTTCGGACGAATGCCGGCGTAGTCGGGAACGAGCGAATTCTCCGGCATGTCGTGCCAGTAACGTCGAACCGCCTCCTCAAAACTCGAAGCGCGCGCCGGGTCGACATGGTAATCGGGCGCGTCAACCCATTCCAAATCCGGTCCCAAACGAACGCGGCCGTCCAGCGAACAGGTTACATGCGCGCCAAGAAAATGTTCCCCCGGCAACGGATATATCAAATGCGAAAAGGGCGGCTCGGCAAAGGATTTATTCAATGCAAAATAATTTCCCTTGCCGAAATACAACGGCGGAATCTTTTCCCCGGGAAAGCCTTCCAGGGAACGCGCAAGTTTCTGCGCTCCCAGGCCCGCGCAATTAACCAGCAGATTCGCTCGCAAAAGCATCGGCTGCGCGCCGCCGACTTCGAGTATTGCACCGCCGTTTTCGCACAGGCGGCCCGACAGGCACGGACTCGAAAACGCAACCACGCCGCCGGAAGACTCAACGTCCGCGAACAGGCATAACATCAACTCGCGGGAATCTATCACGCCGCTTGAAGGCG
Source organism: Hyphomicrobiales bacterium (assembly GCA_026708545.1). Classification (GTDB taxonomy): domain Bacteria; phylum Pseudomonadota; class Alphaproteobacteria; order JAPOUT01; family JAPOUT01; genus JAPOUT01. The sequence continues at coordinate 19,821 of JAPOUT010000054.1, read as the reverse complement.
ACAACAGCGCCATGGAGCAGGTTAGCGACGGTTCCAATGCTTTTGCGGCCGTGCCGTCAATGCGCCTGACGTCATCAACGCCGTTGTCCTTGGCGCGGCTGCAGAGCGCATCCAGACGCGCGTGCTCGCTGCCATCGACTGCAACCACCATCTTGCCGCAACGCTTGTGTTGAATGTTCCGTGCTCGGCAATATTCATACAGACGCTTGCGCCCCGCAACGCACATCCGCGCCTTCAAACTGCCGGGAGTGTAATACAGGCCTGCATGAACCACCTCGCTGTTGCGCGATGACATTCCTGCGCCGAAAGAATCCGCTTCCTCCAGCACAAGAACTTCGCGCCCTCTCGCCCCCAACTCCGCCGCGACCGCCAGACCAACGACACCCGCGCCGATAACAACGCATCCGGCTTCTTCCATTCAGGCGTGCCCTAACGGGTTGTGGCCAGGCAGTCTTGTCCGAGCGATTGAAACCCCGCGCAGACCTCCTCCGCCTCGTCGCGCGTGGCAAAATAGCCGACGCGAAGGCGATACCAAACACCCCTGTCGCCGAGGTCGGCCCTCTGAACGAAAAGCATGTCCACGCCGGCCGCATCGGAAAATTGCAACGCCGTCCGCTTAAGAGCGGCATTCGCGGCCGTGTCACTCGTAAATGCCCCCAGTTGGACAACATAGTCGCCCGAGCTTTTCAATTCCGGCGAATCCGGCGAGGGCGTTGCGGATGGTTCGGGCTCCGGTTCGGCTCCCTCTTCGGGCGTGCTTTCTTCCGGCTCGCTTGTCTTCGGCTCACTTGCCTCGGGATCATCTGCCCCCGACTCGCTTGCCTCCGACTCAGTGGAGGCGGTCGCCGGTTCGAAGGTATCCTCGATGAGGTCGGGAAGGGGCGACGATTCGAAGAAATCCTTGACGAAGTCGGGAAGGGTTACCGATTGGGAGGAATCTTCGGCGGATACGGAGGGGGTCGCAGGTCTTGCGGAATCCTCGCCGGAATTGGCAGTCGAAAAATCCGCCAACGGCTCCTCGGCAACCAAGCCCATCATCACCTCGTTCAAGGTGTCTTCACTGGAGACGGCTGCACCCTCCGGAGTTAATCGTTCGTAAATCAACTTGTCCTGATGCGCTATCTCCAAACCCCCGGGCTCATCGGGAGGACTCTTGAATTCCTCGGACGCGATAATCGGGGGGGCCGCTATTTCGGCAACCGGCGGAGGCTTCTCGTCTTCCGTTTCCGTAAAAAACAGGAAAAACCCTCCGACCGCCGCAAATAAAAGCAGCAACAACAAAAATTTCCGCCCCGACGAGCGCTTCCTGCCTGTTCTTCTATCCCTGGAAAAGGGCAGGGAGTTGTTTCTTCTTACCATCAACGCATTTCCTCGGGAGCCTCAACTCCCAAAATACCCAAGCCGTTTGATAAAACACGCGACACACCGCGTATCAAGCCTACCCTGTCGAGTGTGGTTTTGCAATCCTCCGGATTGAGAAAGCGCAGCGACGGATCTCGCTTTCCCTCGCTCCACAAAACATGAAAGGCCGAAGCCAGTTCGTAAAGGTAAAAAGCTATGCGATGGGGCTCGTGCGCCTTGGCGGCATTCTCCGCGACATGGGGAAAAACCGCCATTTGTTTGATTACATCGAGTTCTTTGGGGTGTCTGAGACCGGCAAAGTCGCGCGCCGCATCCTTGTCGCGCAGTTCGGGCATCTCGTCGGCCGCGCGCAGGACCGAACGGGCGCGCGCGTGGGCGTATTGCACATAGAAGACCGGATTGTCTTTCGACTGTTCCACGACTTTGGCGAAGTCAAAATCCAGCACCGCGTCATTCTTGCGGTACAACATCATGAAGCGCGTGGCGTCGCGACCGGCTTCGCCCACCAATTCGCGCAAGGTTACAAACGTTCCCGCGCGCTTCGACATTTTCACCACCTCGCCGTCGCGAAGCAATCGAACCAGTTGGCAAACCTTGATGTCCAGGCAGCCCTTTCCGTCCGTCATCGCTTCCACCGCCGCTTGCTGCCGCTTGATGTAGCCGCCATGGTCCGCGCCCCATACATCGATCATTTCGCTGAAACCCCGTTCGAATTTATCGAAGTGGTAGGCAATGTCGTTAACAAAGTAAGTCGGCGACCCGTCCGCTTTCTTCAACGCGCGATCGGTGTCGTCGCCAAACGCCGTCGAGCGAAACAGCGTCTGTTCGCGCGGCTGCCAATCCGAAACTTCCTTGCCCTTGGGAGGTTCCAGCACGCCTTCATAGAGCAGGCCTTTCTCGCTCAACCGTTCCAAAACGCGCTCAACGCCGCCGCGTTCGAGAACTTCGCGCTCGGAGGCAAAATATTCCTGCACGATGCCCAGTTCTTGAAGATCTTCCTTGATCATCTTGAGCATCAGTGCGACGGCGGTTTTGCGCACCGCAGGCAGCCATTCCGACTCGCTCTTTTCCAGCAGGCTTTCGCCGTGCTCTTGCGCGAGCGCTTTGCCGACCGCGCACAGATATTCTCCCGGATACATGTCATCGGGGATTTTGCCTATGTCCTCGCCAAGCGCTTCTCGATAGCGCAAAAACGTCGACCTCGCCAAAACGTCCACCTGCAAGCCCGCGTCATTGATGTAATATTCGCGACACACGTCAAAGCCGCTCCATTCCAGCAGGTTTGCCAGTGCGTCGCCAAAGACCGCGCCGCGGACATGCCCGATGTGCAAAGGCCCTGTCGGGTTTGCCGAGACGTATTCGACATTCACCTTCTTCCCTGCCCCGGATGTGTTTTTGCCATAGTTCTCGCCCTCGCGCAGAACCTCCGTCAACTCGGCAACGACGCTCTCGGGTTTCAGCGTGAAGTTCACAAAGCCGGGCGCCGCGGTCTCGACCTTTTCGAACGACTCGTCCTTGCGCATTTCCCGCGCGATCATTTCGGCTATCTCGAGGGGAGGCTTGCGCGCGGGCTTTGCCAGCACCAGCGCCGCGTTGGTCGCGATATCGCCGTGGGCGCGCTCTTTGGGAACATCCACGCCCACGCCGGAGACATCCGACACGGGCAACTCTCCCGCTTTGCATAAAGCCTCCAGCGCCGCTAGAAGCTTGTGGCGCAATCTCTCAAATAGGTGACCCGAACCGCTCATCCGTGCTATCATAGACGCAACCCCCCGAATTCGGCAACAAGATGACACAACTTACCCTTTCACAGCGCGCCGCACGACATCTCAACCGCCTTTGCCTTCAACGCGGCAACGACGCCGTATTGCGCGTATCCGTCCGTGGCGGCGGGTGCTCCGGATTTCAATATGACTTCGCGCTTGACGCCGCGCCCAAGGAGGACGACACCGTTGTCGAACGCGATGGTGCCAGGCTCGTGGTCGATTCCATTTCGCTTGCATTCATGACCGGCGCCGAGGTTGACTATGTCGAGGATCTCGTCGGATCGGCGTTTCAAGTAAAGAACCCGCAGGCATCGGCGTCATGCAGTTGCGGCGTGTCCTTTTCGCTCTGAGATGAAACTCGCCGCCTGGAACGTCAACTCCATCAAGGCGCGCCTGCCCGTGGTGACCGAGTGGTTGGCGGGCGCGCGCCCCGATGCGTTGTGCATGCAGGAGACCAAGTGCACCGACGACGCCTTTCCGACAGGGCCTTTCGAAGAAGCCGGCTACCAGGTTTTTTTCCACGGACAAAAAAGCTACAACGGCGTCGCGATTGCGGCGAAGATTCCCGCCGAGGATGTTCTCTACGGACTTCCGGGCGCGGATGTCGAGACTTTCGGCGCACGTTATATGGAACTCACCCTTTTTCCCGACGGTAGCGAGCCCGTCCGCGTCGCATCGATATATCTTCCCAACGGCAATCCCGTTTCGAGCGATAAGTTCAAGCGGAAACTCAAGTGGATGTCCCTGTTGCGCGAACGCGCCGAGGAATTGCTGAAGGAGGAAGAGGCGTTTGTGCTTGGAGGCGACTTCAACATTATTCCTGCCCCGCTCGATGCCAAAAACATCGCCACCTGGGAGGGTGACGCCCTCTACCATCCCGATGCGCTTTCACATTTTCGTGTGCTGACGAATCTCGGCATTCAGGACGCCTTTAGAGCCTGTTGGCAGGGAGGCGGACGATACAGTTTTTGGGATTACCAGGCGGGTGCGTGGAGAAAAGGTGATGGAATTCGCATTGACCATATGCTAGTCTCTCCCCAGGCGATGGATCGCCTTGAGGCTTGCGATATCGATTCGGAACCTCGCGGGTGGGACAAACCGTCCGACCACGCACCCATTTGGGTCGAACTGAAATAACAATCAAAGGAGAAGTCGTTATGAGTAATGTTAAAGAAGGCGGATGCCTGTGTGGCGCGGTGCGCTACAAAATCGATGCCGAACCCGAGGTTGTGGCGCATTGTCACTGCGGAGTGTGCCGACGCTCTGCCGGAGCGCCTGTGCAGACTTGGCTGGTGCTGCCGCGTTCGAACTTTCATATTACCAAAGGTGAGTTGAAGATTTACAATTCGTCGCCGAAAGGCGAGCGGAAGTTCTGCGGTGATTGCGGAACACAGATCGTTTTCCAAACCTCCGAAAATCCCGAGAAACTTGATGTGAGCGTCTCGAGTCTTGATGAACCCGAGTCGATGGTTCCGAGCTGCCATGTCGGCACGGAAGGACGACTCTCCTTTATGACCAGTTTGGGGGCGGACTTGCAGGTGGCGTCCTAAGGGATTTGCGTCGCTGGAGTTTTTCTGTTAGACTGCTCCCGGCAAACAGGCGATGGGAGGAGTGACTTCTACGGCTGGTTTTTGCGCAGTGCGGCGAATCGTCGCATTTTCCCGGACGGTTGCGTTCGCAACGGTTAAGTCGAGAGAGCCGTCCTTCACATAGAGTCAATCCATGGAGCGCGTAATTGCGATGACAACAAGAAAACACAAGCAGACGCAGGCTTCATGTCTCCAGACTTCCGGCCCAAGAGGCCGTGCCGGTCTTATCGACCATTCGAATTACCGCAAACGCGACTACGCGAACACATCTGTTGTTGCGACGCGCCGCTTGCGGTCCCATTTATCATACACGCGCCTGGCGCGTCACGGAGTAATCTTACATGGAAAAAAGAATCCTTATCGATGCGGGTCATCCCGAAGAGACCCGCGTCGTTGTATCGAACGGAAACCATATCGATGAATTCTACTTTGAATCGAATCTCAGGAAACCGACACGCGGGAACATTTATCTTGCGAAAGTAGTGCGCATTGAACCCTCGTTGCAGGCGGCATTTGTCTCCTACGGGAGGGACCGCCACGGTTTTTTGGCGTTCAATGACATTCATCCCGACTATTACCAAATACCCTTGGAGGACCGCCAGGCGCTTCTAGCCGAGCAAGCCGAGGCCGAGGCGGAAGCAAACGCCCGCGAACTTGAGGAATTCGGCGAAACCGATGACGCTATCGGAGAAAACGTCGAAAACGACGAGGATGCCGAAAGCGACGACATCGAGGAACGCGACGAGGACGCCGGGGGCGATGAGGGTGTCGAAAACACCGAAGAGACCGAAGACGGTTTTTCGATGAGCGGTGCGGATGAGTCCGAGGAGTCGGAAGATTCTCAAGAGTCCGCCGCAGACGAATCCAACGGCAGGGCGCATGGAGCGCGCGAGTCGCGTTCACGCAGGGAAGACCGCCCGCGCCGCCGTCCGATGCAGCGTAAATATCATCTGCAGGAGGTCATCAAGAATCGGCAAATTCTTCTCGTCCAGGTCGTGAAGGAAGAGCGGGGCAACAAGGGCGCCGCGTTGACGACCTACCTCTCCCTGGCGGGGCGTTATTGCGTGCTGATGCCGAACACGGAGCGCGGCAGCGGCATCTCGCGCAAGATTACCCACAGAGCCCAGCGAAAGAATCTACGCTCGATTTTATCGACGTTTGAACTTCCCAAGGGGATGGGCCTGATTGTTCGAACCGCCGGCGCCAAGCGCACGAAGACGGACATCCGCCGCGACTACGAATATCTGCTGCGCCTGTGGGAAACCATTCGCGATCTCACTATGAAGAGCGTCGCGCCTTCGGTTATTTACGAGGAGGGGGATCTCATCAAGCGCTCCATTCGCGACTTGTATGGCAAGGGTGTGAGCGAGGTCATCGTTGAAGGCGAGGAGGGTTACAATGATGCCCGCGCCTTCATGCGCATGCTTACTCCGAGTCATGTCAAGAATGTGCATCTGTACAAGGACAAGGTTCCGCTGTTTCAAAAACACAACGTCGAGAACAACCTGCTCGGATTGTTGCAGCCTTCGGTGCGTTTGAAGTCGGGTGGTTCGTTGGTAATTGAGCAAACCGAGGCGTTGACGGCAATTGACGTTAACTCCGGCAAGGCCACCCGGGAGCACAATATCGAAAGCACGGCACTGAGGACCAATCTCGAAGCGACCGAGGAGGCCGCCCGGCAAATGCGTTTGCGGGATCTCTCCGGACTCATCGTCATTGATTACATCGACATGATGGAGAACAAGAATCGCCGCACGGTGGAAAACAAACTGAGGGATTGCTTGAAGACGGACAGGGCCCGCTACCAAGTCGGTTCGATAAGCGAGTTCGGCTTGCTGGAGTTGTCGCGCCAGCGCATGCGCACCGGCATCCTGGAGGGAAGCTCGCAGACATGTCCGCATTGCCGCGGACTGGGGAAGATTCTGTCCGTTGAGGCGGCGGCGTTGCGTCTGTTGCGGGCGCTTCGCGCCGAAGCGCTCTCGAAGCGCGGGGGAGATATGCTCGCCAAGGCGCCGCGGCAGGTCGCTTTGTATGTTCTCAACCAGAAACGCGATTCGCTGCATGAGATTCAAGAAATGTTCGGCATGCGCGTGCGCGTTGAAGAAGCAAGTGATGCACGCATCGATGACTTTGCCATCGAACGTGTGAACGGCGGCTCGGGCAAGAAGCGTTCGGATGCGGGAGAACTCTCTTATGGCGTCGATATGGAAGAGGCCGGTGCCTCCGGCAAGAAGGAAGAGGGTGGTTCGTCAAAGCGGCGCTCGAGGCGTTCGCGCGGCGGACGGGGCAAGTCGAAGCCTTCCGAGAATGCCGAGGTTTCCGGAGCACAGGACGGCGAGTCAAAAAATGAAGCGGAGTCAGAGGAGACAAAGCCGTCGAAGTCCGGGCGCGCGCGCGGCGGCAGGGGGCGTCGACGCAAGCCGCAGTCTCCGGATTCACCGCAAGAGGGTGCAACGGACGAGTCGGGCGCCTCGGGCACCCCGGGCGCTGAAGCGGAAGATTCCCCTCAAGGTGCAGTCGGTTGAAACGAGTCCCAACTCGAAACATTTGCCGGAAAGAAGCAGGCCTGCGAGTCAATTCGAAACGAGGCGATTGACTCTTGTCCCCGCGGCGATGTCAGCCACTCCAAAAATTCTTTTGCCTTGTCCGAGACATGTCCATGGCGTTCCCTGTCCACCAGAATCGCCGAGTAGGGGTTGAACAATGCTTCGGACTCTTCGAGCAACGCCATCAAATCGCCCCGGTTGCCGAACGACAGCCACGTGCCCCTGTCCGTGAGCGTATAAGCGTCCAGTTCTGCGGCGATGCTCAAGGTTGCGCCCATGCCCGCGCCGGTTTCAAGATACCATTCCTGTTCCCGCGCGCCTACCGACTTGCCTGCTCCGTCCCATAACTCCCGTTCGCGTCTGTGCGTGCCGCTTTCGTCGCCGCGCGATAAGAATCTCGCCGTGCCGGTTTCTCCCGCGCGCGCGATTCGAGACAGCGCAACAAATGCGTCCTCCGAGCCCGTGACACCTGCAGGATCATTGCGCGGTCCCACCAATGTGAAATAATTGAACATCACCGGAACGCGCGCCACGCCGAAGCCCTCGGCAACGAACTTTTCTTCCGAAGCGGGATGGTGCGCAAGCACCAGGTCCGCATCTCCGTTTTGGGCGATTCGAAACGCCTGGCCGGTTCCCCGCGCGACGACTTTAACCTCGACTTCGCTCTCTTTGCCGAATTGTTCGAGCAGATAGGCGAGCAGGCCGGAATTTTCGACCGAGGTTGTTGTCGCCAGAACGATGCTCTCGCGCGCGAGAGCGTTCGCCTCGAACATCGTTAGCAAGACGCCCGCCGCCAGAACCCTTTTCAACATGTTCATGAGTTTGACACCCAAATCCGCCGCCGACGTTCTTCCACCAGAACGACCAGCGCGTTGACGCCGAGCGAGACTACCAGCAGAATCATCCCCAGCGCCAGCGCCAGGGCGAGCTGGCCTTTGCTCGTCTCCAAGGCGATGGCGGTTGTCATGATGCGGGTGTGGTGGTTGATGTTTCCGCCGACGATCATGACGCCGCCGACTTCGGCACTTGCACGCCCCAGGCCCGCGAGTACGCTGGTTGCCAGCGAAAAACGCGCCTCCCAGAGCATTGTTTGCACGGCGCGGACGGGCCCAACGCCAAAAGATAACAATTGTTCTTGATAATTTTCCCAAAGTTCGGTGATGTCTCTGCGTGTTAGTGCTGCTATAATGGGGAAGATAAGGAATACTTGGACGAGGATCATTGCTGCAGGTGTATAGAGCCATCCGAGCACACCCAAAGGACCCGAGCGTGACAGGGCGATGTAAACAATCAGCCCCGCGACTACGGGAGGAAATCCCATTGCCGCGTTCAGCAGGACGATTACGAGCCGCCGTCCGGGGAAGCGCACGAACACGAGCAACGCGCCGAAGGGCATCGCGAGAGCCATTGCAATTGCAACCGCGGTCAAATTCACATAGAAGGATAGCAGTAGAATCTCGATCAGGTCGCCGTCACCCGAGACAATCAGGCGAATCGCCGAGGCGGAGGCATCAATAAGCAGGTCCATGAGAGCAACCCTACAAAAACTTTCAACGCAAAGGAAGCGGTCAGATTGCATCGCTCCCACGGGCGTGGTGCGCCGAAGCGCGTCCATCCTTCCCCTCGAGTGCACGGATATCTGTTATCAAACCAACGGGCGGGTGCTTCTTGAGAGGCTTAGCTTTCGCCTTGAGCACGGCAAGCGCACGGTTGTGCTTGGCGCGAACGGCGCCGGCAAATCCTTGTTGCTTCGAATCGTTCACGGATTGTTGCGACCCTCGCAAGGCTCTCTTCGTTGGTGCGGCCCCAACGCCGGACAGGAGCGCCCTCCGCTTCCCGGGGGAAGCGCGCTCAAAGACGCGCAACTGCGATTTCAGGCGATGGTGTTTCAAAGACCCGTGATGATGAGGAGATCGGTGCGCGCCAATATTCTTTATCCGCTCGCCCTTCACGGGCTTTCCAAGCATGATGCCAACGAGCGCGCCGATGTCGCCCTTGAGGTGGCCAACCTTGTCGAATACGCGGAACGCCCGGCAACGCTGTTGTCGGGCGGCGAACAGCAGAGGCTCGCGATGGCGCGCGCATGGGTGTTGCGTCCCGAACTTCTTCTTTTGGACGAGCCTGCCGCCAATCTTGACCCCGCCGCTACCAAGCAGCTCGAGGAAATGATACTCTCCATGCATGACGAGGGCGTTAAGATAGTTATGAGCACGCATGACATCGCACAGGCAAGGCGTCTTGCCGACGAGATATTATTTTTGCATCGTGGTAAGATGGTCGAGCAATCCGATGCAGCGTTGTTTTTCCATCGGCCGAAGACTCAACAAGGACGAAACTTTTTGTCTGATCAACCCGACCCGTAGATTCGTAAATTAGAGAAAGGTAGAATTATGAATGATGCAAACAAAGATGTCATCGAGCGCCTCAAGGCATTTCCGACAGGGACGCTCTGCAACGCCGACCCAAAAGCGCGCGCGATGGATGCGGCAATCAGGCAGCTCTATCCGGAAGCGAAGGTTGCGGGGTATGCCGCGACCGCGAAGGTAGGTTACGGACAAAACGGAGGCATCCACCGGGCGGCGCACAAGATTCAGCCCGGCGAGGTTCTTGTGGTTGATGCCGAGGGAAGTCGCGACTTTGGGCATTTCGGTGACTTGCTTGCGACTTGCTGCCAGACACGCGGTGCCATAGGTGTCGTGATTGACGGTTCCGTTCGCGATACCGTTGAGTTGAAGAAGATGAAGTTTCCGGTTTTTGCAACCGGTACGAATCCGACCCGTGCGTCCCGAAGCGAGACCGGCGAAATTGATATCGAGGTTAAGGTTGGGGGGACGTCGGTTCGTCCCGGCGATATCATTGTCGGTGACGAAGACGGGGTTATCGTCATTCCGGTCGATATCGCCGAGCGTCTCTATCAGGCGGCGGTTGAGGTTGATAGCAAAGAAGAAGAAATGCGCGCGCAGATTTTGAAAGGCAGCACGACCTTCGAGTTGTTCGGGATGAGTTGATGCGCATGGGGCAGGATGGACGCCTTTTCATCGGAAAAAGGAGTCATTGAGTCGGCATTGTTGAACGTATAGTTTCTAGATGACCCATGCATGCATAAAAGAAACAAGAATTTCTCCATGGCTGTTTTTGTTGCCAAGCGTGTTTGGCATCGCGGTGACGTATGGAATCGGGCGGTATGCCTACGGCTTCTTTCTGCCGGTTTTTATTGAAAGATACGACCTCTCCCTGTCTTACACAGGTTATCTCTCCAGCGCCGCTACAACGGCATATGCCATAGTCTCGCTTGTGAGTGTTTTCTACGCCAATAAAATCAGGCCGATTTTTCTGATCGTGTCAGGGGGCGGCGTTGTTACAATCGGGATATCCCTGGTCACGGTTTCTCCCGACTATTTATCCTTTTCAGCGGGTATTGTTTTGGCATCGCTTGGTGCAGGAATTATGCCCCCTGCCTACTTTGAATACATCGGAAAGGCTGTAAGGGAAAACAAACGCGATTTAGTGACAATCATCGTTAGCACGGGCGGAGCGCCGGGATTGGTGTTGAGTGCGGTATGTGCGTATCAATTCCTTGAAGAGTGGCAGTCCGCCTGGTTTTCTTTCAGCCTGATTTCCCTGGCGATGCTGCTCTTGAACGTCTTTCTGCTTCCTTGGGGGAAAATCCATGCTCCGAAAGTTTCGCCAAACATATTGGCCGAGGGCATACGGGAACTTTTTCCGAAAGGCTGGGCAATGTTGTTTGCCATGTCGTTTTTTTACGGGATAGCCCTCAATGTATATTACACTTTTAGTGTATCGTTTATTGATTTGGAATTAGGTGTGAAAAGTTTTACGTATCTTTTTTGGTCGTTGGTGGGTGTTTCGGGCCTGCTCGCCTTTTTGGTAACCGCGTTTTTGATAAGCAAGTTGGGCGTGATTGCCACGATTGCCGTGTCATATTTGTTTTTATCTATTTCGTTTTTTATCTTTGAATTGTGGAATGTGAATTCCATCTTAATTTCAGGGGTTGTTTTTGGTGTTTTTTCCATTGTTCCAAATTCGGCATGTTTGGTTTTCGCCAATCACATTTACAATGATAGGTTGTCACTCGGGTGGGGAATGACTTTTATCAGCCTGTCTTTAGGCATGGCTTTTGGCGTTGCTGTCGCCGGAAACATCGCGGAGCAGCACGGTCTCGGTACTGCTTTTGAGGTTACGGCAATTTTTATGGCGTTTCTGTCCGCGGTTTTGTGGATTTATGTGAAAGCGGGGAAGGGGGGCGCAAATTACGCCTGAGGCCGTATCGTTGTTCTCTGCTATGGTTGGCAAGACGATAACCTACAAGGAGCTTATCAAGCGTGACACGGAAGAAAACACAACGGGAGCAGTTAGAAGGGATCCTGCATTCAATCGTGACCTCAGGAAAGCGAGGGAAGAGCAGCAGAGGGACTGGTGGGAAGACGACTGCATCCCCTACTGATGACGAGCTGCCCGAACCGACCGAGGATGACTTGAATAGGCGGTTTATGATTGTCGAAAGCGAGCATGGACAGCCGGAGATGGTGGAGGTCTTCTTTGAAAGGCTGGATGACGAGGATTGCGACTAATATGAGTTAAGCCCCGATTCGCCAGATTCGTCCATAATGGCGGGAATTTCAGCGTCTATCGCGAGGTTTCGGGGGTTGTTTTTGTTTATGGACAATAATTAATGAAAAAATTTTGAAATTTTTGCCTTATTTGCTTGACGGGGGGGGGGGGGTATCTCTATAATATAAATATGGTGGGATGCATAGACTTAATGCAGGAGAACGAACATGAAAACCTTAAAGACGATTTCGATAATGCTTCCAATGGTATTGGGATTGGCTGTTATTGCACCAGAAGCGTTTGCGTTAGGTGGCGGAGGGTCTACATCTACGACTTCACAGCCAGAACCGAAGATTGCCAAAATTGATGAACTTCCACAGGGTGAAACGAAAGATACGGAAAGCAAACCTGTGAATGATAATCCACCTGCACCTACACCTGATAAAGAACCTGTCATTCCTGGTACTGGTGGTGATCCCGATATAGATGGAGACCATTGGAAAAATGGTAATCTTCCTCAGGGTAAAACCCGTGAAGATTATCTTCCTACCAATCCTCCTCCTTCTCCTAATTTACCTACCCATGAAACATTTGGAGGTTGGGATAAATCGATAACAACGAAGGACGGGGTTACCACACGATTTGGATACGATTTATTCAAAGATGGCGATTGGAGTTATGAGGAAAATCATTTTGATTTATCAAAGGGTCGGGCAGAGTTAATAGAAGGAACATATACAGGTGATGTAATAGGTAATCTTAGAGAAGAAGGTAGAATAGCAGAAGGTGATGTTACAATTGATTTGAAAAAGCCTGGTAATGAGTTTTTATTGGATTTTATGTTTTCTGTAGAGGGAACAGATTTTGGATTTGAAGATGTGCCTTTAGTTGAGCCGTATAGTATTCATGAAACCAGAAGAGGTGACGGGGAAATCCGTGGCGAAATTATGGGAAACGACAATGATGGTATTGTAGGCGAATTTAGAAAAAATGGTATAATGAGAGGCGCATTTGGAGCAACGAGGGTACCATAGAGCTTAAGTAAATCAGGATTATAGACTGCATATTTGAGTCTATAATCTCCTAGAAAGACCCCCTAGCCTTCTTTCTTGGCTAGGGGGTTTCTCTCGGACAGGGCTAAAGGCAAGCCGATTCACAATTTCAGTTGAATTTTCAGTGACTATGGACGAATCAGACGAATCAGGGCTTGTGACATAAAGTATATTATCCCCCAAATTTTGCAGGTCAAAGAAAAAGGCTCGACTTCTTTTTTTACGCCATCTATACTTCGCCCATGCGCCCCGTTGAACCGATAGCCTCCTTTCCACGTCTATAGGAAACGTACCACATGGACTCCCTGTTCGTCTATTTTCTGATAGCGGTTTTTGTCATCAACGTGACTCCCGGACCGGCGATGATGTTCGTCCTTCAACAATCTCAGCGCAACGGTGTGCGCATGGGATTGCTCGCCGCACTCGGAATCGAAGTGGGTGTGTTCATCTACGTCATTTTGACGGTATTCGGGATAAGCGCTATTTTTGAACTATACCCCGGAATTTATAACGGCATTCAGATTTGCGGCGCGATATATTTGCTTTATCTCGCTTATCAAAGCTGGCCGCGCAAGGGTGCAAACCTTTCAATTCCGCAAATCTCCGGTTACGGAGTGTTTGTGCGCGGGCTTTTCATCAACTTGACGAACCCGAAAATCGTCCTGTTTTTCTTAAGCCTTTTACCGCAGTTCGTCCCGGCAGGAAGCCCGACGGAAACCTTCATACTTTACGGCATTATTTTCAATATCGGCGGGGTTTTGGTGAACGGCGCGGTTGCCATTCTGTCCGGCTTCGTTGCCCGATTGCTCGAGGAAAGCAAATGGTACAACTATGTGCCTCCGATTCTGTTTATTGTCATCTCTATTTACTCAATTACAAATCGACTCACACGAACGCCGGCATGAGTCTTCTTCTCGGAATATTCGCCCGCTGCCGGCGACATGGCTCATTAGGCGCGTTTTCTCGAACCCGCCTGTCCGTTATCTGCTGACATAGTTTCTCAAGTCGCCTTGCTCACAACGGGACAATGCGCGAATTTCAGAGAAAAGGATTGCCGACGGTGCGTTGGCTTCTTGTCGTTAGCGTTGCTGCATAAGATTCAGCCGACGGTTGTTTTCCGGATTCTGATCCTGCCGCCGGTGTGACATTGAGAACGGCGGAGGAATGTCGAAAGTCGTATCGTAGAGTTTTTGGTAAACTTCCAACACCCTCCGCCGCCCAAAACTCTACGAAACGCAGCGAAAACGGATGAAATATCGGTAAGGAATTCATCCCGAAACAAAGAGATTGTTTTTCTCTGAAAGTCTTCACCTCCGTTTGTTGCGATTACCCAAGCGAGCGCCGGGTCGGTTCACCAAAACAAACCGTGAAGGATCCCACCTATTTCTGTGGGGACAGTATTTTATTCAGTGGGCGACCCGACAAGGGTCACTTCACGGGGAGGTTTGGTGAACCAAGCAATTATCCTGCCGTAGTTTCCGCAAGATGTCAATAATACTTGCATCGCATTGATTGGAATGAATCCGAAAAATACACCGCTGCGCGGTGCTTGTAGAAACGCCGGCACGAGAGGTATTTTCAATCCGGGCGCCGACGATAGAGATTATGTGCCGTCGGTTGAGAGTTAATTGTGTCTTTGGTAATACAGCGACGAACGGGTGATGAGGCTTGAGTTTTAGAAACCCGCCATGGGGCTACCTCCTTACTCCGTTCATGATAAGGCTGGCAATAATTATTCCGCCTCCAATCAGGTGGTGCTTTTCAATGGCTTCATCTAAGAAAATGACGCCGAGAACTCCGCCCAATAGCGGGACCAAATTGTTGGGGAGATGCAACTGCGGGTCCCACATTTGTTGTTGCATAGTTCCACGCAAGAAACGCCAAAACGGATGGAAACACCGCAAAGTAAATCATTGACGCTGCAATAGTTTGATTTTGTGGTAGCGGGATTTTTTCGTTGTCAATGAGCATCCCGGCTAAGATTAACACCGCGCACCCCATGACCACTATGGTCGCAAGAAATTGAAACTCGCTGAGCCCTCTCGGTTTCATCGGCAGAGAAACGCAATAAGCCGCCCAACTTATAGCAGAAATGACCGCCCAAAAATCTATTGTTGAAATACGGAAGTCGATAAAGAGTTGGAAGTTGCCACGAAACAGCAATACGCAAGCGCCGAAAATTCCAAGCCCTATGGCAATTATGTTGAAACCTGAAACCTTTTCACGCCAGACACATGCCGATGCGATGGTTATGAGGACCGGCGTAGTTGCAAGATACAAGGAGGCGTTGAGTGCTGTCGTATGAGCTACTGCCAAGAACAATGAGGCAGGGTAAATTACGATGCCGAGTAATGATATCACTATTAATTTCAACCAGTTCGACTTGATTGTCTCACTGATTGTTGGCCACGTAATCACCATATATGTAAGAAAGATGAGAGCTCCAGGCCCCCATCTCCAGAGCGTGAGCCATATTGCTGAACCTGAATTCAAGCCGTATCGTCCAACGGCATACGAGCCTCCCCAGGCAAGACACGCAAAGAACAAGAGCATGTGGGAGATAACAAGATGATGCGTAAGTTTGGTATTCAAAAACTAAATTCCCCAACTGTTCGATGTGGGAATAACTGGAAAGTCTCCTTTCGCTTCACTAAACATTCCCTCCCTGTCTCTCCCAATGTTCTCTGATAATTCCTGCCTTGAATTTTTGTCCCCTCGCCATTCCTTTGTATGAGTCCGCCAAATACCTCGCACGCAATCATAACATAGTGCGGCAAGCCTATTTACGGATTTATGCTTTCCACCCGTAAATTCGCAAGGTCGCAACCGAGGGTTTGCATTCTAGAATGCGTATCTAATCCCGATGTTTGCAGTGTAGCCTTTGACTTCGGAGCCTTGTTGCGTGGAAATGTCGGCGGAAACGGCGAAGTTGTCGCTCCAAGAGTACGAACCTCCGAGCCCGACGTCAAGGACAGGATTCTTTTGCTCTGATGTCATCTTCGTGCCCGCAACATTCGTAACCACCTCACCGTCCAGAGGCACAAGGACATCCAGGCGCCCGTGCGTATCTATGCCGTCCCACTCGCCCTCAATAACCGCGCCAACCCGTCCAAACAGCATATCCCCGTCGTCCAGGGAGACGGCAGTATCGTCGGTGGAGGTGTAGTCATCGAAGTCAACGCGACTCCATGACAATCCTTCCGAAAGGATCAAACGGGTGTCGCCGATATCAAAAACATGACCCGCCTCCACGCCGACACCCAAGACGGTAGCGTCCGGAGACGCAAGGGGTGTCGCAGCGTTCTCAATGTCGGTTTTGAATCGGGAAAATTTGACCTGTCCGTCAATGTAGAGATCATTGTGCGACCAAGTCGTACCGATGGCCGTGGAGACGGCTTCAGAGTTGATATCGGCAGGCCCGTCGGCAACGGAGGCTTCGGTTTCGGCAGTGGCAAACCCAACGCTTGCATCAAAGGCAATGGTAGGCGCGAAGAAAGTGTGAACGCCGAACTCGACACCTGCGCCCTTGGTCTCGAAGCTTGCGGCGGAAGGCTCGATTTCGCCGGTTGCAGCAGTGATTTTCGCAAAGGTTTTTGTGGAATCTTTGAAACTTCTGCCCTGCTGTCTTTCATGCATGGACTCGGTGAGCGCGAGATGCGAGAGCACGGCAGGCAAGGTATCGAAGGCTGTCGCCGGACCCGTCGGAGTTGCGGGAAGACCACCGCCACCGCCGCTCCCGTCACCATTACCGCCCCCACCGTTATTGTCACCGTCTCCGTTGTCTCCATTCCCACCGTTGCCGTTGCCTCCCCCGTTTCCATTACCATCACCATTGCCGCCACCGTTACCATTGCCGCCGCCATCTCCGTTGCTACCACCGTCTCCATTGCCACCGCCGTTACCTCCGCCGTCCATTGTGGCGGGAGTGGCAACCAGATTCCATCGTGTATTGGAAGCTTCATATTGAAGGTCGAAAGTAAACCCTCCATTGAGAGCTGTGCCTTCGGTAAAAGCATCGTCATCGGTAATGTCGATGAGGTTCGTGATGGTGACTTGTTGTGTTGGAGCAACCCCGCCAATGGCTCGAATGTTGACGGGGACGGTGCCGGTGACGGATGTTGCTGTGAGTCGTGCGGTGCTTAGGGTTACGCTTCCGCCGGAAAAGTCCACGTCAATCTCGATGCTGCCTGTGTTACCGCTTGCGGTGATTGCATCGAAGTTTGCGATGGAGGTTGCGCCGGTCAGAGCAAGTCGCCCGGAGAGCGTAATTGGGATATTTAAAGTTGGGTTGGACGTTTCGAATTCAAGGGCGCCGTTTTCACCGATGGCAATACTATCGATGCCGGGGATATTATTTTCATCATCTTTGTCCTCATTGTCTTCATCCTGATTACCGAAATCAAAATCGCTGAATTCACCCGCGAATTCCAAAGTTGCGCTTCCCGAGAAACTTCCAGCGCTGATTCCACCGTTGATCTTGCTGCCGTCACGCAGAACGAATCTGGCGTTTGCAGTGCTACGGCCTCGGATGGAGAGGGCGCTTCCGGCGCTAGGCGTAACCTCGCCGCCGACGCTAATGCGGACGTTCCCGCTACCATCGTGTGCCACGCCAATCCCTTGATTGCCATCAATATCGCCGTCCGTTGTGATGGTGACATCGCCTGTTGTTCGTGAATGTGTGGAAACAAAGATGGCTTCGTCGTTATCAGAGTAAACGTTTTTTTCTGCCACGACAGTAACACTACCGGTTCCCTGTTGAGTTATCTGGATACCCTGTTCATCTGCGTTGATGTGGCCGTTTGCGGTGACTTCGATCTTGTCTGCTCGCTCTGATGCTATAATTTGAATGCCCCGGTTGACATCGGAATTGACTCTTTTGCGTGCTGTGACGGTGATGTTGCCGGTACCGTAGTGGTTGACATAGATACCCTGCTCCTCTGCGTCGATGTGGCCGCCCGAGGTGACTTCGACCGAGTTTGACTGGTGATGTACATTCTTAATATAGAAGCCTCTGTATTCGAAGGAATCAATTTCGCCATACGTGCGTGCGGTGGTTGTGCCCGAGCCATAATTGAAAATGTGGACGCTGTCCTTCACCGCTTCGACAGAATCGTTGGCGGTAACGGTCACATCACCCGTAGTGGTGCGTACGGTCTCGACAAGGATACCCTCTTCAACACCCGAGTCGATGGCTCCGTTTGTCGTGACGTCAACTGCGCCAGTGCCGTTTTGGTCGATATTGATGGCTTCTCCGGCAAACGAGTTGAGATCTCCGTTTGTCGTAACGTTAATAGCACCGGTTCCTTCTTGGATAACATCAATGGCGTCTCCTCCAGTCATAATGTCACCGTCCAAATCAATGGTGATCGCGCCAGTGGACGAAGTGCTTGTGACAACGATGCCCTTACCGCTTGTGATGTGCAAGCCGAACGTGTCATCATCCGTAATCATCACACCCGTACCCGCGGATATCGTCTGGGTCATGTCACTACTTCTATCCGCCACTCCGCTACATTCCGTCTTTCCCGAAACAGGCTCAGGGCACATTCCCGCATCCGCTGTCGAAGTCATCAAAAGAACGGTACCGA
The DNA here is from genome assembly GCA_026708545.1 of Hyphomicrobiales bacterium. Classification (GTDB taxonomy): domain Bacteria; phylum Pseudomonadota; class Alphaproteobacteria; order JAPOUT01; family JAPOUT01; genus JAPOUT01. The sequence continues at coordinate 1,346 of JAPOUT010000054.1, read as the reverse complement.
GCGCAATAGTCGAGACGGATGCGAGAAACGGTGCAAAGGAAATCAGTCCTTTTGAAGTTTTCCTAAGCCGACCGCCTCGGACGAATAGGGAGGAGGTAATACCCACTTTCACAGCCCTCATGGAGTGCTTTCACTGTAACGGCACAGGATACTCCATCGTCCTGCCCACCATAGCGCAGAATACCACTCCTCCGCACAATCGCCAAGATTTTCTGAAAATCGCTATTAAAAGGTTGCAGGTCACCGGACACCTGCAAAAACCAGGGTTTTGGAGTGGCAATTTTAATCAATTCCAATTCTGGTCGAGTTTTTGCTCCCGGATTTGTTGTAATAGGGCAGGGTGCGTTTCAAAAGCGGGTCATAGATGAACATGTAGAAATTGCCGGGCAGTATGATTTTCGTTATGCCGTTGCTCCCGTTACATTGCTTGACATACAGCAGTCGTCCGGGATTCCATATCTGGTTGCCATACTCCCTTTCCAAATCTTCAATCTCGTCAAAGATCCAGTCGAGAGATTTACGAAGACAACGGTCAAGGTTGTATCGGTTGCTTTGGAGCAAGTGGTCGATGTGTTTCAGTGTCATTTGTCTGCTTCCTTTTGTTAACGTGCCGAGTTGATCTTACGAACCTTTATAATCTTTGAAGGCGCATCTCCAAATCTGCCCTTGCGCTTTGGAAGGTTGGTTGTCGGCTTATGGGACGAGTTGATTGGGACGACTTTCAAGATTCTGGAACGTCCGGTTGCCTTTGAAGATTGTCGGGCTTGAAGAGTATGGACAATTTCAGCCGCTAGTATTTCAAACCTGACGGGCTTGCTTTCGTTTTCCATGTGAATCTGCCTCTACGATATAGACCTTGCCGTTGTGTTTGGCTTTGCGTTATGCCCGAAGCCGTTTAAGAAAGCCCCGACAGAATCTTTTGGATAATGTCGAGGCTTTCTCCCTTTGAGTTGGGTGGATTGGTTTACAGGACAACCGGGTCAGTCTGCCAACGATGCCATGGGTCCGTACATTCAACAGGAAATCAAGCTTTTTTGCGGCTAATCCGGGAACTTACATGGCAGGGATAGGAACAATCTTGATATGCCAGAGGAGAAATTATGCGGATTTTAAGCGAATCAGTTGGATTTTTGCCGGAGAATGGACGGTTTTCTTGCGAATCAAGGGGAATCAGGCAGGGAAATGCGGGCAGATTTCGGGATTCTTGATGCGCGGTCAGTGGTCTTTGGTGGTGTTTTCAATAGCCGTTGATGCAGTGTATAAGCCGTTTTTCGGCTGAATCGTAACAATCTCGGAAAAAAGCGGTTGTTTTTTTTTTTTTTTACTTTCTAGGATGGGGGTATTGG
>JAPOUT010000060.1 GCA_026708545.1 Hyphomicrobiales bacterium | reverse complement strand
CATCCGCGATTTTAGAGGTTTTTTTAGCAGCATCGGAAAGCCCTTGATTGACGAAGCCCCATTCGTGCGTCCACTCGTGCACCCATTCGTATTCGTGATTGTATTCGAGAACAAAATCAAACGCACCGATAGTCTGCTCCCCCACAAAACTATCCGCTCTTACATCACGATCTTCATACACTGATACCATTCCAGGGAAATTTATAGATTCTGTAATAAGACTTACATCGTCCACAATTAACGACACACGACTCTGCCCCGTAACATCCCCATCAATCAACAACGAGCCGTAACTTAAACCATACCACCTACCCGGACCGACATGAAAATTCAATTGCGTTTCACTTAAACCTTCATAGTCTCCTTCTATATGCATCCGACCCGAATCAAAATTAACACTTCCAAGACGGACTGTTTTACTTTCCAAATCAGCACTTCTGCCAACATTTCCATCAAACCGGATAATTCCATTACCGCCCGATATCTCCCCATTAACAGATCCACGATTTACGATTTCAACTTCGCTATATCCCCGGTAACGTATATCCCCATTAACAACCCCGTGATTTAGGACTTTAATTCCGCCACCTTCAGAATTTCGGATACTTATATTTTTATTAACAGTCCCGTGATTGGCAATTCTAACATCTCCGGAACTCCTGACAACTGTTATGTTCCTATTAACAGCTCCCCCATTTTCGATTGAGATTTTACCTCTGGACGCGACATATATATGTTCATCAACGGTCCCATGATTAACGATATTAATGTCACCACCTCCGGAATCCGTGGTGACATTTATATGTTCACCAATAACTCCCCAGTTTTCGACTGAGGTTTCACCGTCGCCGTGTTGGACATTTATGTAATGGCCGACAGTTCCCCAATTCCCGATTGAGGTTACACCGTTACCGGGTGTAGCGCCTATGAAACGTTCAACAATCCCATAATTTACGATTTCAATTCCACCATCCCCAGAACTCCGAGTAGATATCTGGTCACCAACAGTTCCGCGATTTACAACTTCAATTCCACCATCTCCAAGGCTCTGGACACTTATATCATCATCAACAGCTCCGTGATTTACGACTTTAATTCCACCGTCTCCCCAACCCTTGGCATATATGTCTTCACCAACAGTTCCGCGATTTATAATTTCAATTCCACCGTTTCCAAAACTCCGAGCATATATATCATCATCAACAATTCCCAGATTCTCAATAATTATCGAATCTTCATTACGCCCAACTCGCATATCATGAACATGCCCTTCATTTACAATTTGGGTTTCATCTTTTTCGGAGGCCTCTTCCTCGGGTTTTTCATCAACCTCGGTGACTTGGTCGCTCTCATCGTTCAAATCATTGTCCGTGATGATGAGTTGATGTGCGCGTGGGTAGATTCTCTTCACATAAGGACCGCCAGGGAGCGCTCGGAGTTCCTCGCTTCTCCAAAGGGAAAGGGTAAGCGTCTCGTTAGATTCGACGACAGTGTCATCCACAACGGTAAAATTTATGAACGCGGTTGTTGTTCCTTGTGGAAATGTCACCACGCTCGGCAAGGGAGTGATATCGCTACCTGCCGAGATGCTGCCGGACACCTCGACACTTAATGTGATTGTTTGCGGGAGCGGACTGCTAAGAACGACCGGCAGTTCCACAGTATCACCCTCCTTCACATCCGAAAACGATGTCGCAGTCGCAAACCCAACGACGGCCGCCTCGACAACTTCAGGTTCGGGCAATTCAACAGTTACTTCGTCAGGCTTGGTTTCGGTCTTGTCTTCGGCATCCGTATCGGCTTCACCACCGGTATCGGCGGTCCCGTCATCACCGGCATCATCACCCGGCCTGACGGCAACTTCAGGAGTTTCCTCCTCGGGCTTCTTGACAACCTCTATCCCGCCGGCAACGTCATTGTCAATGATGGTAACGATATGAGCATACTTGTCGAAACGCGCACCGGCAGGGAGAGCGCCCCCGAGTGTGAGTGTGACCGTCTCATCGGCTTCGTCGGCATCATCATCAACGCCGGTCAGTGTCAAAGACGCGCTCGTGGCGTTCGCCGGTATCGTTACCGTGGACGAAATCTCGTAATCCGCCCCCCGTGTCGCTGTTCCGCCCGTAGCGACATGCAAAGTCACCGACTGCGGGAGAGGTTCGCTAATCCGGACTTGTATTTGCAAAGGACCGCCATTCTCGGCCACCCTCGAAGATGACTCCGCAAATCCGACGACAGCTTCGACAGTTTCGGGCTTGGGAGATTCGGTCGTTTTTTCGTTCGGTCTGGTTTCAGCCTTGTCTTCGTCCGGGTCCTCAGTTACGAGTGTTTTTTCTTTCGGCTTTTTGGCTTTCAATTCGCTAACTGCAGGAGTTTTATCCTCAGGATCAACAACGGGTTGTTTGACTTCGGCGACCTTGTCCTTGGGTTTGGCGACAGGGTCATCGACTTTGGTAACCTTCGGCGCAGGTGCAGACCCGCCGCCACCTCCGCCGCCGCCCATTGCAAACGCCGGCGTCGACAACGCAACCATCGATCCCAGCACAACGGCCAGAGCCATCCCCGTCAGGAAAGGCGCGCAACGAACAACACCCGTCCCGCGCCCGCAAAGGCGCCTGCCCTGCAGTGGAAAAATCGCAAACGGATTCTTTGTCTCGTGATTTATGGTTTTCATTGTCTAGCTCCTTTTATGAACATATAGTTCCAACATTAGAAGTCGATGCGCACGCCCAAGTCGGCGCGAATCTCGTCGGCATCATCATCACGCAGTGCCGACACCTCGCCGCGAACCGCATAACCCTCGTCCCATTCATAGGAGAGACCAAGTTTTCCGTCAACCGACAGGCCCTTCCGCTCGCTGGCAATGGATACGCCCGATATGTTCACGGACGTTTTGCCGTCCACGGCACTGCG
>JAPOUT010000024.1 GCA_026708545.1 Hyphomicrobiales bacterium | reverse complement strand
CCGGCGCCCACGAGTTCACCCTGACCGTTGTGGATGACGACGACGTGCGCACCAGAAACACTATCGGCTTCTCGACCGATAAACTTACCATTGCCGAGAACGTCGGCACTGACACCTCCCTGATGCTTCAACTCTCGAACGCCGAGGGAGCGCCTTACACCGGCAGCACTCCGGCAGATTTATCCTTGGAATACACGTCTACGGGCACCAACGACAACGACTTCTCTATCCGGCTCAATGATACAGGACAAGGAACCACTTTGGACGCGAGCGGGACCGTGCAAATCGCAGCGGGCCAAAGCTACACCAACGGTCAAATTCCAATCACCATAACTGTCACCAACGATAGTATCCTCGAAGACCTGGAGGAATTCGTCTACACCATCAGACCTGATTCCTCGTCCCTGTTCCCGACGAGCACTTGGAACGTTGACCCTCTCGCCAGTAGTTTCACCCTCGCTATTCAGGCTTCCGATAACAGCGTTGAATTCGCGAATTCCGGCGGGTTCGTTCTCGTCGGACGTAGCAGGACCGTAACCCTCAATATCGCCAACCCGATAGCGGCGGGCGAAACCGTGACCGTGGATATTGGCTTTGCCGGTGCGAACGAAGGCACGGACTTTAGTGTCACCAATGGCACGGCGACGTATTCGAGTGGAACTCTGACCCTGCCGACGGGAGCAAACACAGCCACTTTCGCCTTGCAGACCGTGGATAATCTCGCCGCCGGTACCCAAAAAACTCTCACCCTTACGCTCTCCAATCTTGCAGGGCCGGACAACTGGGGAGCACTGGGATCCCAAGATACCCATGCCCTCGAAATTATCAAACCATAAAGCGTTTTTTGTTTCTCTGCCCATACATCGATAGCCCACGGCTCCCACGCCCTGCAAACCAGCCATTTCTTTTTACAATCATCCGTTTTGATTTCTTCAATCGTTCCAAAACCATCCTTTTGAAACCATTTTGATAAAAATGATCCACCAACTTCCATTTATCAATCTCCAACTCATTATCCTGCGTCCAATGGGACATGCGGGTATCCCCCCAGTCATATAACTTCCCTCCTCTGACAACCGCGGCATGCCCGATATTGTGTCTGGTCACAAAGCACACCATGCAGTCTCCATATTCACGACGAGCTTCCGTAACGTACAGGAACCGGGACTTTCCACTGAGATTGATGACACAGATGTATTGGTTGGCTTTGGTGCCGATTTTCGGATAAGTAAATTCACATCTTTTGTTGTTGGATATGACGTCTACTTCCCAGGGCACCAACTTCCCGACCGGATGGGGAGCGGTCAGCGCCGGCAGTGAGACCTTCACCCTGACAGTTGTGGGTGACGACGACGTGGTCGTTGGCAATGGCAGAGCAGGAATTGGATGGTTTAGGCAAGCCTCGAGTAAAGTTTCCGAAGGTGCCAGTAGCGCGATAATCACAGTTGAAATTTTTGGCACAGATTTAACTAGTTTCGTGCCTGCCCCCTCGGACGGATTGCCTTTGAAACTCGACATCGTCGACGATAGTGGCAATACTACTACCTCCAACCTTGTCGCCTTCGATATGGACGGAAGCCTGAACATATCAGGCACCTTCGTAATTTCTGTAGGAAAAACGAGTCACGATGTCACCGTCTACATCATCGACAACGATGAAGATGCGAATCCCGAAAACCAGGTGGTTAAGTTTAAACTTCGCGAGGGCGATAATTTCCCGACCGAATGGGGCAAGGTGGGCAGTGAGTTTATGCTTGACGGTTTCGAACTGACCGTGGAGGATAACGATCCACCGACATCGGGAGCGCCCCCGCGTTTACCCAATCCCATCCGTCCGCCGATACAGGAAACCTCTCCGAAGCCTTCGGATGAATTCCCGAAAGAGGCAAAAGCAAATCCATAAGATGTTCGAAGATTCCGATATAATGCGAACTGGAGGGTGGGAGTATTTGGAAAATTCCTTTAACTCAGCTTAATTCTCCCGCCGTTTCTCTCTCTTCTCAAACTCTCAATAATCTCTCTTAAATAATTTTGGAGTTTTTGCGTAAATCCCTTGGCAACTTCGTCAAAATCGAATTTATGAAGTTAAACCTAGTAATCGTTCCCGCGTCATTTTGCTAAAATTGATAGCAATATCCGCTACGGCCCTAACGGTTTGCCTTTGCCACAAACATAAGGCCCACCGACCTCACCAAAACCCAAGCGGATTTAATCCTTATGGAATATGTTCAAGATGGCGAATCAGACACCCTAGCCGGCCTGGGTCTCTTTCGGAGAGATTGTTGATGGAGTTTTTTGTTATCAACATCTTGATGCTGTAAAACACTGGCGCAATCCGGATGTTACGACCTCGACATCACAAAATTCGAAACGGCCTTGGTGTGTTTCGCGTGATACACCGATCTGGCAACCAGATGGGGCGCCGAGGCTTGGTCCCTGGCATACTCTCTTGTGAACATCAAAGCCGGGTCGCCGGGTTGTGCGCCCAAATATCCGGCTTCTTCTTCATTCATGCCAACTGCCTCGATTGTCTGTTTCACCGACCTTGCCTCGATTCCATATTCTTCCGCCACAATCTCTGCGGCTGCCGTATCCGCATCGCCGATGCGCTCGACAACTTTGTCCAGCAAGATGTCTATCCAAAGCGTCAGAACCGAGAGGACTCTTTCTTCTCCGCCGACGGTTTTGCGTAACATTTTCACCTCGCTGAGCTTTCGGCCCTCGGAGCATTGAAACAAGGTTGCCAGCTTTTCATCGGCATTAATCGTCTTTTGGCCAAGCAAAACACGTTTGCTTTCCTGTCCGAGAGCAATCAGATCGCCGATCGATTGGATATGTTCAATATAGAGTTTCTTGATGTTGGCGCTGATAACCTTGGTCCCTTGCCCTTGAACCGAAGAAACCAATCCTTCGGAACGCAACATGCTCAGTGCGTGGCGGACGGTGTGGCGCGAGACGCCGAACTCAACCATGAATTCGTTTTCGGTGGGCAGGGATTGTCCGACCTGAAACGTGCCGTTTCGAATGCCGTCCCGGATGTGTTCTGCAACCAAGTCCTTTTTCGCAAGTGTTTTGAGCATTGGTCAGATTGTTTCTGCGACTTTCATTTTGGCGATCTCTTCGGCAGAATACCCCGCATCGCTTAGAATATCGACACTATCGGCACCAATCGGCGGACAGGGAGTCGAGGCAATCTTTTGTCCTGCGAGGATTGGCGTTGCCAGCATCTCGTACGTGCTTTGGGCGTTGATATGCAACTTGTCTATTTTTCCGCTTGCGCGCAGCTTCGGGTCTTCGAGTGCCTCGCGCGGCGTTTTTACCGGAGCGACGGGAATGTCTCCTTGCAATTTATCCAGCCATTCCTGCGTTGTTGCTTGCTGAAACACCTCGTCAAGCACAACGGTCAGTTCGTCGCGGTTTTTCAACCGTTCGCGAAACGAAATGAAACGTGCATCGTCAATCAATTCCTCCCGGCCAATCTTTTTGCACAGCAACGGCCAAAAATGTTCCTTGTTGCACATGACAAAAATCCATCCGTCCTTTGTTTTGTAAAGCTGGCAAGGTGCGAGCGACGCGTGCGCGGAGCGGGCCACCCGCTTCGGGTCGTAGTCGCTGTTGAGCGCCCAGGCGGAGAGATAACTCAGGCTGTAAAGCGCGGTGTCAAACAGGTTGATGTCCACATCGCGCCCGACGCCCGATGTCCGCGCGCCGATGACGCCCGCCAAAAGCCCCATGGCCAGATAGGAGCCCGCCATAAAATCCACGATGGACAATCCCATGCGGGTGGGCGGTGTGCCGGGTTCGCCGGAGAGATGAAAATATCCCGCTTCCGCCTGCATCAAAAAATCATAACCGGGCCATGTTTTGCGCGGGCCTTCCCTGCCGTAACCGGAACAATGCGTGCAGACGATTTTTTTATTGGCGTTTTTTAACGCTGCATAAGTCAGCCCCAGTTTTTCGGGAACGTCGCCGCGCAGATTGTTGGCGACTGCATCCGCTTCGGCAGCCAAACGATGCAGTACTTCCTGCGCCTGCGGCTTTCCGAGATCGAGAGTCAGGCTTTTCTTGTTGCGGTTGATGGATTGAAAAAACAGGCTGCCCTGGCCCTCCGCCGCGCCTTCAACAAAATAAGGGCCGAGAGCGCGCGCATAGTCGCCGCCGAGTTTGCGGTTTTCAATCTTGATAACTTCGGCGCCCAAGTCCGCGAGATGCTGCGTTCCAAAAGGTCCCGCACCATATTGCTCGACCGCGAGCACCCGCAATCCGTTTAGAGGCGGCAGCATGTCAGCCCATCTTTCCGCGCGTGACGTCGGCAACCGAATGTCCGCGCTTTGTTGCGAGGAACGCCCGGACCATGTGCATGACATAGACGCCGTTTTGGTTTTTGCCGGAGTGCCGCACTTTGACGATGCCGTCGTTCGGGCGCGATTTTGACGGACGCTTGTCCAGCACTTCGGTTTCGGCGTAAAGCGTATCGCCGACAAAAACGGGAGCGGGGATTTTAATCTCTTCCCATCCCAGGTTCGCGACGGCTTTCTGGCTGGTTGAGGAAACCGCCATGCCGGCAATGAGCGCGAGGGTAAGCGTGGAGTTCACCAACGGCTTGCCGAACTCGGAGTGGCTTGCATAGTTGAGGTCAAAATGCACCGGATGGGTGTTCATGGTGAGATTGGTGAACCAAATATTGTCGGCCTCGGTGATGGTGCGTCCGGGCCAATGTTCGTAGATGTCGCCGACTTCAAAATCTTCGAAGGAAAGACCGGGATCTTCTCGAAACCGCCGCCCTTCGATATGTGTAAGTCCGTTTAGTGAACGTGTCATGGTGCGAGCTCCTGATTATTCCGATTGTGTGATGCGCAATGCGCGCGCCAAAAGCGGCGGATCGACCATTTTACCCTGAAAACTGAAGGCGCCGCCGCCTGCTTGCTCGGCGGCCTCAATCAGCGCGTGCGCCTCGGCGATCTCCTGACCGGACGGGGAAAATACCTTGTTGATGGGCGCGACTTGCGCGGGATGGATGGCTATCTTTCCGGCAAATCCCATTTCCTTGCCGAGCATCGCATCCGCAATGAGTCCTTCCTCGTCGCGCAACTGCATCCGAACTCCGTCCAGCGCCGGCACGCCGAGGATCGCCGCCGCGTTCAGCACCGCCGCGCGTCCTGATGCAAGCGACGGAGGAGTCATCTCACCGCCGACTTCCGCCATATGGTCTGCGGAACCGTAGCCGACGACCGCAACGTCGTTTGCACCGTTTTGCAAAGACTCCGCAATGCAATTCGCGTTTGCAATTCCCCTGGCGGTTTCGAACACGGCCATGATGCGGGTGTCTTTGCCAAGTTCACGGATGATGCCGGCAAGTTGCCTGACCTGCGCGGCGGCTTCGACCTTCGGCAAAATCAAAAGCGCCGGCCAGTTCGACCATTCCAGCAATGCGGCGACATCCTTTATGCCATGCGTGCTTGCCGGCGTGTTAATGCGTAATGCGATGCGTGCGGCGTTTCCTCCAAGGCCGGAGGCGGCGAGCGCACCCAAAGCATCGCGCGCGTCGTCCTTGTCGCCAAGCCCGACTCCGTCCTCCAGGTCGATGGCGACCCAGTCAGGCGCGGCGTCCAGTGCCTTTTCCACCCGGTCGAGCCGTGTTGCCGGAGTGAACAGCATGCTACGGAAGTTCATTTTTTATTGCATAACACATAAATTTATTTTTTGCACGGATAAATTTTTTAGGCTAGACTCGAACTAACAAGGGGAGGTCACTCTCAGGCTGGGAACGACTCTCCGGGAAAAACACTCTTTTGGAGGTAACTATGCGTAAGATATGTAAAATATTCATGATTGCGGCGTTTGTGTCTCTCGTTGGAAGCGCGGCTTTCGCCCAGGAGATATTGTTCCGAATCACCCTGAACACGGGTCCCAACCACGTCCGAAACATCGCTTTGGAGGAATTTGTTGAAAAATTGACCGAGCGAACCGAGGGCAAACTGGATGTGCAGGTTTTCCCGGGCGGACAGTTGTTCAAAGGTCCCGACGTGCCGAAGGCGCTGGCGCAAGGCTCGATAGAGATGGGTGTTCCCATCATTCTATACATCAGCCGGATTGTTCCCAACGCCGGGCTTTTGGACTTGCCGATGTTTTTCGGACGCACGGCGGACGAGATTCACGCGGTCATGGACGGGCCCGTCGGCCGGGAGTTGAACGCCGAGATTGAGGAAACCGTTGGCGTGAAAATCATCGGTCCCAATCTCGACCTCGGTCACGGCACGGTGTTCACAACCGAGACGGAACTTTCTTCGCTCGACTCGCTGGACGGACTGAAGCTTCGCGTTCCGGGAAGCCCCGCTTCCAAAGCGCGCTATGACGCTCTTGGCGCAGAGGCGGTTTCCATCAGTTTTGCCGACGTGCCGATTGCGCTTGCGCAAAAGAGCATTGATGGCCTGATGACGACCCATGAAACAATCCGCAGCGCCAAACTTTGGGAGTCGGGGTTGAAGTATGCGCTGGATATGCGCGGTTCATTTCTGCAATATGTCCCGATGGTCGGCAAGCCGACCTGGGACAGGCTCGGGCCCGACCTGCAGCGCATCGTGGTCGACACATGGGCGGACACGGTCGGCAGCGCGCGCAAACTTGCCGCCGACCGGCAGAAGAGCGCCGCCGAGGAAGGGCGAAAAAACGGCATTCGCGCGGTATCGCCGTCGCCGGATGAAATCGCCGCGTTTCGTTCTGAACTGATGCGCAAGCAAGATTCCATCATTGAAGACTCGCGGATTGATCCTGCCTTTGCGGCAAAAGCGGAGGCAGTGCTCGGAAAGTAGATTGCTCGAAAGGGCATTCGACTAGTAGAGTACCGCGGGGGAGGGGCGGTTCGTCCCTCCCCCGCACATCTCCCGCGAATCGGAGGGAACATGTTCAGATCGATTGAGACGAGACTCGGCTCGTTGATTATGCTGGGTGCGCTGTTGCTGTTTCTCTCGGGCATGGTGTTTCGGCTGACTTCTTCGCCGCTAAGCGGCGGCTGGGTTTCCGAAGTTTCGATTTACCTCGTTGCGTGGGGATTGCTTCTGTCCGCCGCAGGATGCGTTGCAACCAACGAGCATGTGCGCGCGGATTTCTTTTTACAATTGATGGGACCGAAGTTCCGCCACATTGCCAACATTCTGGCATCGGCGGCGGGGCTGGCGTTTTGCTCGGCGCTGACCTGGTTCGGCTTCCAGGTCGTTGAGTTCTCCCTGGCGTGGGATGAACGCGGGCCTTCCTATCTGCAAATCCCGACGGCGTGGTTTTATGCGGCGCTGCCGGTGTCGATGGCGGCATGTTCGCTGCGCTATTTGATGGAACTCTGGCGGCACATCCGCGCGAAGCAGGAGACCTGATACATGACCGTTCTGGTCATCGCTTTTATCATCCTCCTCGCGTTGCTGTTTTTGGGCCTGCCGATATTTGCGGCATTGGGCGGATTGTCCATGATATTGCTGCTGTTCGGACATACCCCGGGCGTTTCCATCGGACAGGTTGCGATTGACAAGTTGAACGCGGAGACCATCCTTGCCATTCCGTTTTTTGTGATCGCCGCGCAGTTTATGGAACGCGGCGGCATTGCCAAAAGCCTGATTGACATGGCGGAGGCCTGGCTCGGCTGGCTTCGCGGCGGACTGGCGCTGACCTGTGTGGGCGCAACGACCGTGTTTGCGGCGGTGTCGGGCTCTTCGGTTGCGACCGCGCTGGCGATGGCGACCGTGCTGGTGCCGGCGATGCTTGCGCGCGGCTATGACCGCCCTTTTGCACTGGGCGTTGTCGGCGCGTCGGGCACGCTTGGCATTTTGATTCCGCCTTCCATCATTTTGATAATCTTTGGCTTGATCGCCGAGACGTCCATCCCGCGTTTGTTTTTGGCGGGAATAATCCCCGGACTGTTGCAGGGACTGCTGTTTGCGGCGTTCATTTTGTTTTATGCAACGATAAAAAAACTTCCCCGCCCCGATGCGCCGGACTTCAGACAATTCCTGCTGGCAAACATTCGCGCGGTTCCGGCGCTTGCATTGCCGCTGGTGATTTTTGTCGGCATCTACGGCGGCTATACCACGATTGCCGAAGCGGCCGCTTTGGCCGCGTTTCTTTCCATTGTCGTGAGCCTGCTGGTTTATCGCGGCTGTTCTTTGCGTGATGTAATACCTGCGACCGGAAAGGCGACGCGTCGTTCCGCTTCGATCATTATGATTGTGGTTGCCGCCCTGCTGTTCGGGCACTGGCTGACCGAGACGCGCATGCCGGCGCAACTGGTTGAAAGAGTTATCGCGATTGACCTGAAGGGCTGGCAGTTTTTACTGATGATGAATGCCGCGATGCTGGTTCTTGGAACGGTGCTGGAGGGTCTCGCGATTGTGTTGATCACACTGCCTCTGGTCTTGCCGTTGTTTGCCGAGTTCGGGATTGAACCGATTCACTACGCGATTATCGTGGTGATTAACATTGAACTTGCAATGCTCACCCCGCCGGTCGGCTTGAACCTGTTTGTGCTGTCGGGCGTTGCCAAGGCGCCGGTTTCGGAGGTTATTCGCGGCATACTGCCGTTCCTGTTTCTGATGCTGTTGCTGCTGCTTTTGGTGACATTCTTCCCGGTGCTCTCGCTGTGGCTGCCCAATCAGGTGTTTGGATAAGACTCGTCACGAACACAGCCGAATGGCTGCGTTTTGTAATAAGCGGCAGCCAATTTCAATGTCTTTCCAATCGGTTTGTTCGTGCCGGGAATGGCTGATGCCGCCCTTGCTGGGCACGAAAATCAACCCCGACGGGGCAATGTTCATCATAAATTGGCAATCATGACCCGCTCCGCTGGACATGATGATGTGGTCGATTTTCCCTTTGTCCGCCTCTTCTTGCAGGAGTTTAACGATTTCGGTCGAGCAGGATGCGGGGGAAAGCCAGCTAATTTCTTTAATGGATAAAGACAGTCCATGCTCGTCCGCCAGTTTTTTCAGCGTGCTTCGACATTGATTGGCCAATTTTTCCATGACCGTTTCGTTTGTGTCGCGAAGGACCAATGAGAAAGTTGCTTGCCCCGGAATGGTATGGGGATAGTTGGGCGATATTTCAATTTTTCCAATCGTTAGCCGACTTTCCTGCGTGCCAACCGCACCGATAATATCGGGAATGGCGCAAGAAAAACCGGCGGCACCGACAAAGGCGTCGGCGCGCATGTCCATGGGAGTTGTGCCGGAGTGGTCGGCGCGACCCTCAAAGCAAATCGTCCAAACGGCGCAGCCGGAAATGGCGTTCACAATTCCAACCGACAGTTTTTTTTGCTCCAATACGGGCCCTTGCTCAATATGCAATTCGAGAAAGGCCTTAACCGTTTCCGAGGGACGCGTGTTGGAAAGCGCATTTTTGTAGTCAAGGCCGTGGCGCTTCATGGCATCCTTAAGGGAGACGCCTTGCTGGTTTTGTGCGGTTTCCAGCCAATTTTCATCAACCACCCCGGCAAGACTCTGGCTGCCCAACATGCCGCCGAAGCATCCTTCTTCTTCGCTCGTAGCAAGAATTTCCAGAGGAATTCTTGGTTGAAAGCCTTGTTCCTGCAAAGACTGAACAACTTCCAGCCCGGCCAAAACCCCGAGTGCGCCGTCATATTCGCCGCCTTCCGGCACCGTATCCAGGTGGGAACCGATAATCACCGAGGGAAGTTTTTCTTCTCGCGCCTGCGCGGGCAACCAACGTCCCCAGACATTGCCGACCCCGTCCATATGGCTTTCCAGCCCGATATTCTCCATATATCGCCGTAGAAAATCCCGCCCGGCCATGTCTTCTTCCGAGAAACTGACGCGGTTAATGCCCGCTTTCCCTTCAATTTTGCCAATTTTGGAGAGTTCGGACAGATTCGCCCGCAGTCTTTTTATGTTGAGAGAGTATGACGGCATTTTCCGCTCTATTTATAATTATAAATTGTTGACGCACGAAGATTTATCATTATAGAATGCTAGCACCAATCTTTCACTTTATCAACAAGGAGAAGAAACATGAAAACCCTGATAAGAACGCTTGTTGCACTTTGTGTAATTTCGATTCTTGCCCTTGGCGGGACGGATAACCTCGCCCGTGCGCAAACGCCCGATGATGTTTTGGTGGTAGGGCAGATTGCCGAACCAAAGTCACTTGACCCGCAAACGGTGACGGCAATTAACGATTTTCGCATTCTGATGAACGTATACGACGGTCTGGTGCGTTACAAGGACGGTGCCCTGGAAGTGGAGCCGGCCTTGGCTACCGCGTGGCAGATTAGCGAAGACGGGAAGAGTTACACCTTTACATTGCGTGAAGGCGTTGAATTTCACGACGGCACCCGTTTTGACGCCGAAGCGGTGAAATTCAATTTTGACCGGATGCTGGATGAAACGCATCCCTATCACGACACGGGCCCTTTTCCGCTCTCTTTCTTCTTTAGCGCGATTGAAGGGGTTACGGTGGTTGACGATATGACGGTTCGGTTTGATTTGAATGAACCTTACGCACCGTTTTTATCCAATCTTGCCTATCCGACGGGACTGATTGTATCCCCCGCGGCGGTGGCGAAGCACGGAAAAGACTTTGGCCGCAACCCTGTCGGCACCGGAGCTTTCGAATTTGCCGAGTGGGAAGGCAATACCAAGGTTGTTGTAACAAGGAATGACAACTATTGGGACGGTAACGCGGAATTGGAAGCGGTAATTTTCCGCCCCATCACCGATGCCAATACCCGGGTTGCTGAAATGCTGTCCGGCGGGTTGGACATCATGGTGGAAGTGCCGCCGGACAATGTGGCGACATTTGCTTCCGACGGGGATTATAATTTGCTGGAGCAGGCGGGACCGCACGTATGGTTTTTGATCTTGAACGCCAAGGAAGGACCCATGGCCGACAAGCGTGTGCGCCAGGCCGTAAACTATGCCATCAATAAAAAAGAATTGGTGGAGGATGTGCTCCAGGGCACGGCGGAAATTGCCGCAGGCCCCACGCCGCCGGCTTTTGCCTGGGCTTATAATAACAGCCTGACGCCGTACCCTTATGACCCGGACAAGGCGCGCTCGCTGATTAAAGAAGCAGGACACGAAGGCGCGAAATTAACCTTCTATGTCACCGAGGGCGGGTCGGGAATGCTTGACCCCGTGCCGATGGGAGCGGCCATTCAAGCCGATTTGGCCAAGGTTGGCCTTGATGTAGAAATTGAAACCTACGAATGGAACAGTTTCCTTGACAAGGTCAATCCGGGATTGGAAGGCAAGGCGGACATGGCGCAGATGGCATGGATGACCAACGACCCCGACACTTTGCCCTTCCTGGCTTTGCGCACGGGCGCATGGCCGTCCGAAGGCGGTTTTAATTCCGGTTATTATTCAAACCCCAAGGTTGACGAACTGCTGGAATCCGCGCGCAGCGCAACCGACCAGGCCGAACGTGCAAAATATTACAAGGAAATGCAAACCATCGTCCGCGATGATGCGCCTTGGGTGTTTGTTGCAAACTGGAAACAAAATGCCGTTGCAAGTTCGCGGGTGGACGGTTTCTCGTTGCAACCTTCCTTTTTCCTTATCTTGAAAGATACCAGGAAAAATTAATCCGGGGCAAAGAAGTCTTTGGGGGGAGGTTGCTCCCCCCGAAGGCTTGCTTTCAAACAAGGTGAGCATGCATGGTCGGCTATATTATAAAGCGACTTTTTTATGCCGTTCCCGTCTTGCTTGGCCTTACCGTCATTGTATTTTTTATCATGACATTGATTCCGGGGGACCCCGCAACGGCAATCCTTGGATCTTATGCGACACCGGAAAATGTTGAGAGGTTAAACAGGCAACTCGGCCTGGACAAGCCGCTGGTACAGCAATATTTCATTTGGCTCATGAATATATTGGAGGGGGATTTCGGGCGTTCGTACAGCCTGAACCGCCCGGTTATTGACGAGATTACGGAAAGGTTCTCCGCCACCTTGATTTTGGCGGGTGCATCCTTGATTCTGTGTTCAATTCTGGGACTGCTCGCGGGCGTTTATACCGCCGTCCATCAATTTGGCTGGGGAGACCGGCTGATAACCTTTCTGGTGTTGATTGGCATTTCGCTTCCTTCTTTCTGGCTCGGGCTTTTGATGATTTTTCTGTTTGCGGTTACGTGGAAAATTTTGCCTGCTAGCGGCATGTTTGCCATTTATGGCGGCGGTGATTTTGCGGATTTATTAATCCATCTATTGCTGCCTGCTACCACTTTATCGATTGTGGCAACAGGTGTGATAGCAAGATTAACCCGCGCTTCCATGCTGGAAGTGTTGCGGCAGGATTATATCCGCACGGCAAGGGCAAAAGGACTTGAAGAGAGAAAGGTCATTTACCGCCACGCCTTTCGGGCGGCTTTGGTTAATGTCATACCCGTGATCGGGATTCAAGCCGGCTTTGTCCTGGGAGGCGCCGTTTATATCGAAACGGTGTTTCAATGGCCGGGAATTGGCAGAATGCTTGTCCAGGCCATCTCGACTCGTGACTTGCTGCTGGTGCAAGGCGGCGTGCTTATTGTTGCGGCCGCCTACGTCTTGTTTAATCTTTTGGCCGACGTGGTCCAGCATGCATTGGATCCAAGGTTGAAGAAATGAAGAAAATGCAAAGCGGCCATTCCCGCCCGAAGGGATGGCAATTGTTCGCCAACAATAAATTGGCGCTGACGGGCTTTGTTGTTGTGTGTTTCATCTGCCTGCTGTCAATCATAACCCCTTTGTTGCCTTTAGCGCCGCCGGATATTACCGCTCCCGCGCAAAGATTAAAATTGCCCTTTCATGAATCCTATTGGCTGGGGAGCGATCATTTGGGGCGCGACATATTATCGCGCCTCCTGTGGGGTACGCAGGTCAGCATTCTGGTGGGATTGTCTGCCACTTTCGTTGCCGCTTTGCTGGGGTCCGCAATTGGGCTTGTTGCGGGTTACGCCGGCAGGCGCACCGATAACATACTGATGCGCGGGATCGATATGGTTATGGCCTTTCCTTACATTCTTTTGGCGCTGGCAATTGTTGCGGTGCTTGGACCGGGGCTGATGAACGCCCTTTATGCCATCGCCATTGTAAATATTCCCTTTTTTGCCCGCAATATTCGCGGAGTGACTTTGGGCATTACACACAGGGAGTTTATCGATGCCGCAAAATTATCGGGCAAAAACCACTTTCAAATTATTTTCAGTGAAATTTTACCCAATGTTTTGCCGACAATTGTGGTGACCATGTCCACAACGATCGGCTGGATGATTTTGGAAACGGCAGGACTCAGTTTCCTCGGGCTTGGCGCCCAGCCGCCGCAATCCGATTTGGGTTCGATGCTTGGAGAAGGAAGAAAACTGCTTTTCACTGCGCCTCATGTTTCCATAATTCCGGGATTAATGATTTTCTTTCTGGTTATGGGCATCAATTTAATGGGCGATGGCGTCCGTGATGTTTTGGACCCGCGTTTGAAATCGGGAGTGCTCAGCCGCCCCTTGGCAAAAACCACGGACATGCGTGAAGACAAAAACGCGATGAAACCCGATAACGTCAACTTTTTCACTGTTCAGAACCTTAAAACCGAATTTCAAATTGGGCAGGATGTTTATAAAGCCGTTGGCGGAGTCAGTTTTTCTTTAAGCCCCGGTGAATGTCTTGGCTTAATCGGTGAATCCGGATCCGGTAAATCTGTTACTGCCATGTCTTTGCTTGGGCTTGTTCCTTCGCCGCCCGGCAGGATCGTCGGCGGGCATGTCTTCTATGAAGAAGAAGACCTGCTTAATGCAAATCTGGAGCGGTTGCGCGCCTTGCGCGGCAATAAAATCGCTTATATTTTTCAAGATCCGCTGGCAAGCCTGCATCCTTTGCTTACGGTTGGCGAACAGATCGTCGAAGCCGTTCAGGCTCATAATCCCGTTCGTTTCAAACAGGCTTGGGAGCAAGCAATTGCCTTGCTGGACAAGGTTAGGATTCCAAACGCCGGGAAACTTGCGAATGCGTATCCCCACCAGTTGTCGGGCGGCATGCGCCAGCGCGTGGCTATTGCCATGGCCTTGGCAAACCAGGCTGAAATTTTGGTGGCGGATGAACCGACAACCGCCCTGGATGTCACGGTGCAGGCGCAAATATTGAAATTATTGAAGGAACTGCAGAAAGACAGAAATTTATCCATCCTATTTATCACCCATGATTTCGGGGTTATTTCCGAGATTTGCGACAAGGTCGCGGTTATGTATGCGGGCAAGATCGTTGAGGAAGGGACCGTCAGTCATATTTTATCGCACCCCGCCCACCCCTATACCAGGAAACTGATTGATTGCGTGCCGGTGATGGGACAAAGCCATAAACGTTTAGAAGCCATTCCGGGCATCGCGCCGCTTGTTAACCGTTTGCCTGAAGGATGCGCTTTTTCATCGCGCTGTTCTTTCACCGGTGACGGATGCCGGAAGGGAAAAATTGATTTAACGCCCGTAACAGCAGGGCATCTTGTGCGTTGTATAAAGCCGTTGGAGACTTTGCCGTGACGGCTCCTTTATTAGAGGCGATACAGGTCGAGCGGCGATTCGGCGGCGGCAGAACCCTGTTGGGCAGGGCAAAGCCGACCACCTTTGCGGTTCAATCCTTGAATTTAAGCATAACGGAAGGGGAAACCGTTGGTGTTGTCGGCGAATCAGGTTGCGGCAAATCCACCCTGGCCCGCATGTTGGTGGGTCTCGATCAGCCAAGTTGCGGGTTGATAAAAATGGAAGGCCGTGCCATCCAAAACAACGACAGCAAGCAGCGAAAGGAATTGGCCGGGAAAGTTCAACTTGTTTTTCAGGATTCGGTTAGCTCTTTGAATCCCCGCAAAACCATTCGCCAAATCCTGGAGGCCCCGATGATTCATTTGTTGGGACTGAAGCAAGAGGAAAGAACGCACGATTTAGAGCGCCTTATGACAGCGGTCAATCTGCTCCCTGAATTTTTGGACCGCTATCCTCACGAATTTTCAGGCGGTCAGGCGCAAAGAATTGGTATCGCCCGCGCTCTTGCGGCAAGACCGAAACTGCTTGTTTTGGATGAACCGGTCTCGGCGCTGGATGTTTCGGTGCAAGCTCAAATTTTAAATCTGTTGGAAGAAATTAAGGCAAAGTACGGCCTGACCTATATTTTTATCAGCCATGATTTATCGGTGGTTGAGGCGGTCAGTGACCGGGTTGTGGTCATGTATTTTGGTTCGGTGGTTGAACTTGCCTCGGCTAAAGCGCTTTTTGAAGATCCAAAACACCCCTACACCCGTTTGTTGTTTCGTTCCGTGCCGCTGCCGGGCAGGAAAAGCTTGTTCGGCGAAGCCGAAATTGCGGAACTTCCCGACCCGTTAAATCCGCCCAAGGGCTGTGCTTTTGCCGGCCGTTGTGACATGGTTTCAAGTATTTGCAAAAACCGGAAACCCGAACTGGAAGATATAGTTCCAAAAACACACAGTGTCAGCTGTTTTATGGTGCCGCGAACATGAGTAAAACAAGTACGATTCCCCTCGACCGAAAGCGGTCGAGGTCAACCCGAAAAAGAAGCAAAAGAACCGATGAAATTTGCGACAAGATCAAAGCGCGGATTGTTGAAAGAAAAATGCAGCTTGGCGATCGTTTGCCGCAAGAAGCCGATTTGATTGCCGAATTTGGAGCTTCAAGAAGCACGGTCAGAGAGGCCTTGAAAGGAATGGAAGCCCAGGGGCTTATCTCCATTAAAACAGGGCCGGCAGGCGGCGCTTTTATATCCAAAATGGAAGAGACGCACGCGATGGAGTTGCTCTCAAACTTGTTTTTTTTCAAACAGCCGACCATCAATGATATTTATCAGTTAAGAAAGAAGTTGGAACCGGAATTGGCCGCCAGCCTAATTGGAAAATTGGATGATAACGATTTCAAACGGTTGGAAGATACAATCAGCCTCTATATTCTGCCGGCCAGCACGAAAGGTGAAGAATACCAGCAACGTTTGGCGGAGCTTGACTTCCATATCACTCTATCCGACCTCTGTCCCAATCCTTTATTGGGTTTTGTCTGCAATTTTTTACAAAATCTTCTTAAGAATTTAAGTTTGTGCAAGCAAATTTATGAAAAACCAAATCCTGTTTTGCGTGAACATGCGCTTCATTATCAGGTTCGGCTTTTACAAGCTTTGAAACTTCAGGATAAAGAAAGCGTTGAAGAGATTATGTATAATCATATGTGCGCCGCGCAAGATTATATGATTAAGTGCGAGGCGAAACTTAAGCGGGAGTTTTTGAAACTTGACCCCGCATCCGGACAAGGTGATGCATCAAACAAAATCCAGTAATCATCAGGTGGATTTTGGAAACAACCGGACGCCGGGGAGGGAGATTACTCAATCGGCATGGCGAGTTGTTTTCCCTGATTTTTTGCGTTGCCGACTTCATGGCCGACTTTCCACACATGCATGTCTGCAGGGTCATGGCTTTGGATCATCTTTTCGCGTTCGGAAAGCGGCGCGGTTATCCAGTTTATCGCAGTGGATTGGTCAGGAATAACAGGCATGCGAGCATGAATTTCACGGGTGAGTTGGTTGGCAGAGGTCGTCAATATCGTGAAACTGTCGAGCGGCGCATCTTCAACATGGGCTCTGTCCCATAATCCGCACACATAAAACCAACGGCGATTCCTCAACGCGATGGCATACGGCTGCTTCGCTCCCTTGTCTCTCTTCCATTCATAATAACCGCTCATCGGCACCAGGCATGGCCGTTTCTTCCAAGCCGTGCGAAAGGAAGCCTTTCCGGCCGCTTCCTCGCTCTTGGCATTGAAGGTTGAGAATTTCTTTTCGCCGAGCGGTTTTCTCCACCAGCACGGCACCAGGCCCCACATCGCTAAGGCCAGTTCCAGTTGGTCTTCCTCCTCCTGCCATCTGATAATCGGCACGGCTTGCGTGGGTGCGACATTGTAGGAGGCCGCTATTCCGGAGACTGTCCCGGGCTGAAATGCACCCAGATGTGCGGAGCATTCCTCCCGACTAATCTCCTCGCGAAAAAACCGTCCGCACATGGCTTAGGGCCTTCCTGCACAAGGCATAAAGTTCGAAGCGTGTCTCAATCTCATCCGTTCCGTTTCTGTCAATTGGTTGCCAATTACCCGAAGCAATTGAATCGATGATCGAACATACATGGCACAGACTCCCGAATTCAGACGGTATGATTATACACCTAATTGGAAATTCCCGGGTTCGTCCATTATCGTTGCCTTTCTCGCCCATTTCTATTTGGCGGGTGAATTCTTTGCGAATCATGCGGAAGCGGGGAATCGCGGAGTTGTCAGGCTATGCAAAGGTTGGTAACAAGTCTTTTGTTTTATGAACATTCGGATGCGGCAACGCGTATGTACAAACCGGCGCAACAACAATCTGCAGAAATGAACAGGTATGCCCATGCCTGATATTTTGTGTCTTGGCGAGCCGCTGTTGGAGTTCAACCGGCAATCGGATGGAAACTATCTTCCCGGCCATGGCGGAGATACATCCAATGTCGCGATTGCCGCCGCGCGACAGGGAGCGGAGGCTGGTTATATCACGCGGCTGGGAAATGACGCTTTTGGACGCTCTTTCCTGGAACTCTGGGCGCGGGAAAAGGTGGACAGCTCGGCGGTTGTTCTTGACGGTGACGCCCCCACGGCGATTTATTTTGTAACCCACGGAACGGACGGACATGAGTTCAGTTACTTCCGCTCCGGTTCGGCGGCGAGCAGGATGACTCCGGCCGATTTGCCGACGGAGTTGCTCAAAGCGGCTCGTTTTCTCCATGTTTCCGGCATCAGCCAGGCGATTTCCGAATGTGCCGCCGATACGGTCTTTGAAGCCATTGGCATTGTGCGCGATGCCGGGGGGCGTGTTTCCTATGACACCAATTTGCGCCTGAAACTTTGGCCGATAGCGCGTGCCCGTGCCGTCATTCACGAGGCAATGAAACAATGCCACATTGCCCTGCCAAGCATGGGCGATGCATTGCATCTCACCGGTTTGGAAGACCCGGATGCAATCGCGGATTTCTATCTTAATCTCGGAGCGGAAATTGTGGTTTTGAAATTGGGCTCGGAGGGATCGTTGGTGGCCATGTCGGATGAGCGCCGCCGAGTTGCTTCTCCCGAGGTTGCCGCAGTCGACGCCACGGCGGCCGGCGACACATTTGACGGCGCTTTTCTGGCTCGCTTGGTTGAGGGCGACGACCCTTTTGCCGCGGCACGATATGCCAGTGCGACGGCGGCGATTTCAACGCTCGGCTATGGCGCCGTTGCACCGATACCGTGTGGAGAAGTCGTTGAAGAATTTTTGAGGACCGGAGAACACAAAAACCGCAGATAAAACCGACTGGCAGGGCGAGGTCTATCGTTCAAGACAACGGCTCCGTTCCGGTTTTCGATACAACTTTCATTCACTGCCGGGCGGCTTTGGATGCGGCGCTGAAATGACGTCTTCGGGCCGGAAGCGGATATTGTTGATACGCGCATAGCTTGACGCCAATCCACAAAGGCCCCATGAAAATTGTTGAGGATAATCGTTTTTAAGTTGCAGGAAGGATGTGGTCGTCCTTTTGGCAAACGCGAATCACCGGGAAAATTCGCCGATTATCGCGGGGTTTTGGGAAATGTTTTTGTCAGGGAGCTTAAATCCCAATCTTTTCCCTTTTTCTTTGCAGGGGATGTCCTTTTGTTCTATCTTGTGACGGGTCGCCGCCGGGATGGTGATTCGTAGAGTAACCCGTTAAGGAGATTCAAAATGAAAATCACAAGCCACGAAACGAAGAGCCCGTTTGGACTTTTCCTAACGGGAATGGTTCTGGCCGTTGTGTTGGGATTGATGGTTGCGTTGTCGACATCGGCGTTTGCGATGGGCGGTGGCGGAGGTGGCGGCGGGTCTGCACCTGCACCGAAGGTTACCAAGGTTGATGATCCTGTCGCCAAGCCGAAGGACGAGGTCGCCAAAGTCAGAAAGCCTGTCGTCGAGCCTGGTGAGGATAAGACACCCGCAGTTAGTGAATTGAAAACCAAAGAGCCGAAAGAAGAATCGCTCGTAATTGAGGACCCGGACGAAGACAAGACCGAAACCAAGCCTGATGAAAGGACGACTGAATTCCCCAAGCCCAAAGTTGTTGAGGCTGTCGTCGGGTTTGTGACATCTACTTCGGAGGTGGACGAAAATGGCGGCCACCTGCGCCTGGAAGTTCGCAGTGGAATTCTTTCGAAACCGGTCACTTTGGACGTTGTCGTGGGCGGAACGGCGGTGAAGGGGACGGATTACACGATTTCATCCACAAGCCTGACGATCCCCGCGGACGCCGTAGGCGCGTTTTTGACTTTGACGGGCATCGATAATGATGTGTACGAAACAGGCAAAACGATTACGCTCGTTCTCAAAGGCCGTCTTCCCGACGGTGTGAAGTTCGGCACGGACACCCATACCGTCACCATTGTTGACGACGACGAACCCGGCAGCGAAGATAAAATCGTCGATAAGCCTGATGAAAGAACTATTGACTTTCCCGATTCCGGTGATGAAACCACTGATATCGTCAGTGCGACTGTCGGATTTGAGACAGAGAGTTCGGAGGTGGCGGAGTTCCATGCTTCGCACTTGGTGGGAGTCCGGCTTAGCAATCCGCTCCCGGAGCCGATAACGCTAACGCTAAGGTTTTCCGGCACTGCCACGACGGCCGATTTTTACTTGCCGGGCACGGTGACATTTCCGCAGGGGACGACGGCCGCGACAGTAAATTTTGTCGTGCTGGCAGACGCCGACCCCGAAGTCAGCGAGACGGCCACGCTCACTCTCGAAGGCAATCTCCCCGAAGGTGTGACATTTGCCGCGCGAAGCCACACCGTCACCATTTCCGCCGACGACAACACCATCACCTTCACCGAACCGTCATCGGCGAGCATTGCCGAAGAAGGGGGAATCGCAACCATCGCCGCGACCATCTTCAATCCAATGCCCGCATTCACAGAAGCCGCGACCATTACCGTAACGCCGGGCGGGAACGCGGTGAGAGGCACTGATTACAGGCTCTCGGTTTCGGGCGGAAGCCTCAGCGGCAATACGTGGACGTTGCCGACAGAATCGTCCAACGCAACGCTCACCGTTACGGCCGTTGGCAACTCCGTTGAGGACGGAGACAAAACCCTCACGCTCAACTTTGCCGGGGCATCGTTGCCGCTCGGGTGGAATGTCCGCGGCACGTACACTCGCACCGTCACTGTTGTCGATGACGATGTCACGGAAGATGAAACTCCTGAAGTTGTCGAAGCGAGTGTTGGATTTGTAAAATCATCTTCGACGGTGGTGGGTGGCAGTAGTACGTTCTTGCCGATCACACTTAGCAAGCCTCTCCCGCAGACTCTGAAATTATCGTTGTCCATGGGCAGCAATGATATTGGTGCTCCTGACGACCCTTCCGTTGTCTCCGATGCTTTGGTTTTCTTGGCAGGCGAGACAAGCAGTGGATTGAACATTGTTAGAACACGCAATTATGCACATCAACTTTCTTTTACTCTTGCAGGTGATCTCCCCGATGGTGTGAGTTTCGGTATAGACACTTATACTCTGAATGTCGAAGACCCCGAATTTATTGAGCCGACTGTCAGTTTCGGGCATTCTACCAGCGGTGTGATAGAGGGTGTTGACACCGGCCTTGCCCTGCAGGTCAGGCTCAACAAAGAGTTTTCGCATCCGATAACGGTGTCCTTGAAAGGGTCCGGCACGGGTACAATTGGTGAAGATGTTGAAATTCCCGGATCTGTGACTTTTGAGCCGGGAGAAAAGGTCAATCTTTTATGGCTTGTAGCTACTGATGATGCGCTAGTCGAAGCTACGGAAACAATCACCCTTGCCATCAGCGATGTTCCCGAGGGCTTGAACCTTGGCGCATTTCCAACCCATGAAATTACCATTACCGACAATGATGAGAAGTCTGTCGACAATGAAGTCGTTGATGATAAAACCGTTGATGCCGGTGATGAGCTTCCTCCCGGATTTGTTCCTGCTGTCGCCAGGTTTGTAACACGTTCTTCAGAGGTGAATGAAGGCGACAGCGTGGAGTTGCAAGTGGAACTTAGCAAGCCGCTCCCAAAAACGGTCGAACTGGACGTACATCTCACCGTCTGGAGCACATCTGCTTCGCTGGATGACGTTGATTCCCTGCCACGCACGGTTACGTTCCCGCAAGGAGAGACAACTGCATCTTTGAGTTTCACCGTTGTAGACGATTCCATTGCTGAATCAAACGAGACTCTCAGGATTCGTTTAAGGAGCAAAGACGAGTTCCTTCCCTATGTGCGAAGAGGTTCTCCGCGCAGGCATATCGTCACTATCATTGACAACGATTCTGATGCCGAGGTTGGATTTGGAAGATGGCATTTGCGGGCGGACGAAGGCGACAATTTGTCAATGCGAGTCGAACTTAGCAGGTCGCTTCCGCAGCCGCTGACATTGTCTGTGGTCGGCAGTGCCGGTTCCGGTGACGACATCGTTGTTCCCGATTCTCTGACCCTCGAACCGGGAGAAAGAAGGAAATCTTTTGTGCTTGGGATTGTTGACGATGCGATATCCGAGAGTGAAGAAACGGTTACTTTGTCCCTTGAAGGGGAACTTCCCGACGGCGTGAAATTCCACAGCCGCACTCGTGTCGTCACTATTGTTATTACTGACAACGATTCTGATGTCGAGGTTGGATTTACAACGTCGCATTCACGGATAGACGAACATTATAATTTGCCTCTGCAAGTCGAGCTTAGCAGACCGCTTTCAGAGTCGCTGACACTGTCTGTGGCCGGCAGTGCCGGTTCCGGTGACGACATCGTTGTTCCCGATTATCTGACCATCGAACAAGGGGAAAGAGAGAAGGTTTTTGTGCTTGGGATTGTTGACGATGCGATGTTCGAGGGTGATGAGACGGTTACTTTGTCCCTTGGGGGAGAGCTTCCCAACGGCGTGAAATTCGGCAATCGTACTCACGTCGTCACCATTACCGATAATGACATCGATGCGACCGTGGGATTTGCAACATTGTCTTCGGAAGTGGCGGAGGGCGAGAGTTTGTCCGTGCAAGTCGAACTTAGCCATGCACTTCCAAGGTCAATAACGCTTCTCGTAAATGAAGATTTCTACTACGACGATATTCGCGTTCCCGGCACTTCAACTTTTGATCCGGGCGATATTCGCGTTCCCGGTACTTTGACCTTTGAGCCGGGTGAGACAAGCAAGGCCTTGGAAATCTCAACGGTCGATAATGGTGTGCTTGATGAAGACAGGACTTTCCGGTTGCTTCTCGATGAGGGCTGGTTTAACAGACTTCCGGAGGGTGTAAGATTTGGCACCCGTGAGCACACTGTTACCGTAACTGATGACAGTGATGACATAATCGTCGGATTTGCCAAGTCGTCTTCGTATGTAGACGAGGACGAGGGTTCTGCGGAAATAGAAATCATACTCAGCCACCCGCTCTCGGAACCGTTGGAATTGACCTTCGAAGTGAGCGGGACTGACGAGACTAAATCCCGTTACAGGGACGAGATTGACATCTACTACCTGACTAACCGTGTAACTTTTGCGCCGGGAGAGACAAGAAAAATTCTAGTGTCGGACATTGTTGACGATCTCCGGAAAGAAGAGAGACACGAATGGGCTCGTTATACTTTTACCGGCGAGCTCCCGGAGGGCGTAGGATATGGAAACCGAACCCACAGGCTTTATACCCGCGACAATGACGAGGTCGAATACGAGCTTGATGAAGACGGGAATTTGGTTTTAAACGACGAAGATATTCGCGTCATAAACCGGGATGAGGGCGAAGTCTCAATTATAAACGAAGAGCGCGTTCATCGCATAAAGGCAGCGAATCATGCCGGTAAGATTTCGATTGAGAATCTGGGAATTGTTGATAATGATATAGCGGCCAGGCTCGCCAACTCACGGAATGAAAACCATGGAATCTCAATTAAGAATGCGAGGCAGGGGACTGTCAGTGGCAACATAATAGCCAAGACGCATTATGGCGTTGCCGGTGAAATTTCAATTGAGAACCGGGGAGCCGTTGCCGGTGATGTAAGGGCCATACAATTTAGAGACGGCGGGATCGAAATTGCGAATCACGGAACTGTTGGCAAGGATATAGAAGTCAAACACTACGGCGCGGGTGAGATTTCAATTGAGAATCAAGGAACGGTCGGAGAAGCGGCCGAGAGGGCTATGTGGGCTTGGCACAACGGTAGCGGCGGCATTTCAATTGAAAATTACGGAACTGCCAGAACGGTAGCCTACCATTACGGCGAAGGTGAGGTTTCAATCATAAACCAGGGAACCGGCGCAGTGTATGCCGAACATAGTGGCGACGACGGAGTTATCCGTTTTGACGGGAATATTGCCGGGTGGTCCAACGCATTCACAGGTGAAACAATCCGTCTTGGAAAGGTTGAATTCAAAAGTGGTAACGAAGATGATCTGACTGCACTGGAGGTATACGGGAATTATGAAGGTTCGGATGGCACGGAATTGAGATTCCATGCCGGACCGAATGATTGGGATTACGGATACTTGTACATTGAAGGGGATATTACGGGACGGAGCCAGGTGTCGTTGATTGTGGAGGAAGGTGAAACGATTGGGGATAGCACGCCTGTGTTGATAGAGGACGATTTTGGCAACTCGCAGGCAGATAGTTTTTATGGTGAAGAGACCGTCGGTGCGTTCGATTATGTTCTCCGGTCCAGCAGCGGGCGCCATCGCTCATGGCGCTTTGTCAGGGAGGGAATTTCCGATGTCGCCGACCAAAGTTCTCGAATCCCGGATGATATTATCGATAATATAGTCACTCCGCCGGGGCTGAATCCCGACGAGCGGGAAGATGAATATTGGTGCTTGTGGGGAGAGCAGCTCGGCTCGCACGCCGTTCTCGGTTTTGATGTTCCCGTAGCGAGATTGATGGGCGGCAATATGTTTGTGGGAACAAGCGTGGCTCGGAACCTCTCAACATCAAATAACATCAGTGTTGACAGCCAAATCACCGCGTTAACGACAAGCTGGGAGCGCGGAGGCCTCTATGTGGGCGCCCAGACCCGGTTCGCCCGCTTCATAAGCGATGTATCGACGAATCGTCTTTCGGTGGTTCAAAACAACGAGGGCACCGGCATAAACATGTCCATGGAGACGGGATACCGGCTCAATATGATGAATTTCCAGATTGTGCCGCAGGCGCAATTGACCTGGACGCGTGTCGGTTTTGACGACTTCGTCGGGCCCCACGGAGAATTGGTCTCGCTGGAGGACGGCGATCGTGTGACCGGACAGCTGGGCTTGTCGTGGGACAGCGAGTGGCAGGGTGCCGAAGGTTTCGGGCGGTTCTACGGCGGAATGAATCTGCGCGGCAATCTGGACGGCAGAACGTCCGTGAACGTATCGGGCGTATCCATTGCCAACGAGCAGAAGGGTTTGTCGGTTGATGGAAAACTCGGCCTCTCCTACGAGTGGGACGAAGGCTACACGATTCGCGGCGAGGTGTCGGCGTTGCGCGATGATGACGCTGAAGAGGTTCGCGCCGACTTGGGCATAAAGATTGACTTCTAGTTTTTAAAAGCCCGTCTTTCATCAGACCGTCTGCTCAGACCCGGAGGCTTCGGGCTGAAGTTGCACGCAAAATGCAGAATTCTTGAATTTTCGCTATCATTCGGAGATGATTGGTTCAGCCTGCCAGTATTCGTGTGTCGAAAATCGCCCGATGCCGCCTGAAATCCGGGGCTTGGCGTTTGGTGCGTGTTCGATGCCTGTGCGCAACAGGCTGCTTTAACCGGGATTTGTGTTTTTGAGATGAGTGTTTCGACCTTGAGATTTGCACCTTCGCCGACAGGATTGCTGCATATAGGCAATTTGCGAACGGCGTTGTTGAACTGGATGTTTGCGCGAAGTTGCGGCGGCAGGGTTGTCTTGCGTTTTGACGACACCGATCCGGAGCGATGCGAGGAGTCGTATGTGAATGCCATCCGCGAGGATCTTGCCTGGGCCGGGCTGGTTGCGGACAAGGAGGCGCGTCAAAGCGCCCGCGCGGATGCTTATGATGACGCTTTCGAGAGATTGCGCGGCAAGGAGCTTGTTTATCCGTGTTATGAGAGTGCAGAGGAGCTCGAGCGCAAGCGCAAGGCGCTATTGGCCCGGAGGCGTCCGCCGGTATACGACCGCGCTGCCTTGAAGCTAAGTGATGCCGAACGCGTTGCTCTTGAGGCAGAAGGACGCCTTCCGCATTGGCGCTTCCGTCTGCCGTCAAAACGGATGCAGTGGG
>JAPOUT010000092.1 GCA_026708545.1 Hyphomicrobiales bacterium | reverse complement strand
AAGATCTGGTAGACTTGCACCAGTACCTGAGGGAATAATAGCGGTTGCTACACCTGCTGAAACTAAAGGAACAGGAATAACACAACCGACGGTGCAACTACTTACGTCAGTTTTATCCATGTTTCCCGCTTCATAGACATCACTGTATAACAACTCCATATTATCTCGCACGTCATCTATAAGTGCGGTTTCTTCAACATCCTCTCTAGTTGGAGAATTTTCGATTGGTTGAAAACTGGGAGGATTCATTGTTGCAGCCGTATTGCTACTCCCGCCCCCGCCACATGCGAGTAGAAGGGTCATTGGAAGGGCTATCGCAATTGTTCGTATCATGTTCATGGGATTTCTCCTTGTGTAATCGGTCAAACACCGGCACCTCATAAAAGGCACCAATACCCCCATCCTAGAAAGTAAAAAAAAAAAAAAAACAACCGCTTTTTTCCGAGATTGTTGCGATTCAGTTGAAAAACGGCTTATACACTGCATCAACTGCTATCAAAGACCACCAACCCTGCACGAAATCTGCCCGCACTTCCCCGCCTGAATTCCCCATCGATTCCAAAGAAAACCGCCCATTTTCCGGCAAAAATCCGAATCGATTCGCAAAGAAACCACATGATTTCCCTTGTGGCATATCAAAGACATCCCTATCCCTGCCATGTAAGTTCCCGGATTAGGCGCAAAAAAGCTTGATTTTCCGTTGAATCCGGGACGTCATGGCAATGTCGTCTGGCAGACCAACCCAGGGCGCTCCGGCATTTTTCACGGTTTGCCGGGGCGTTCTGCCAATCCGATTCGACAAGGCTTCGGCGCATCAACCAAGCATACGGCACAAGACCCATAGGAGAGAATTCCGAGATTGGCTACTATACTTTCCGAAAATTTAAGTGTTTAATGCCGAGGACTCGTTTGAGCAATTAAGCAACCGAAAGGTAATAAGATTATGGTGTTAAAGATAATTTTGGGCGTGATAGCGTTCGTTGCCCTGTCCGTCGCAGCGGTGTATTTGTACGGCTATTTATTGCCGGAAGAGCGCATTATTTCACGAACCATCTTCGTAAACGCCGACCCGATAACGGTATATAATCTTGCCGTCGACATAGAAGGGCAAACTTCCTGGAGGAAAGACGTCTTGGATGTCACAGTGGGCTCGGATGAAAAAAGTTGGGTGGAGCACACGAAACAAGGTGATGTCAAACTTGAAATCACAGACGTGGATGCCCCTCGTAGCTTTAGCCTCAGCCTCCAAGGCCAGGGTTTTCACGGTGAATGGGCTGGAACCTTCGACCACAGCGGTTCGGGAACGGAAGTTTCTCTGACCGAAACAATCAATATAGAAAATCCGTTCTTCCGATTCCTGTCAAAGGTGATGAAATACACCGAAAAGTTCATGGATGCTTACGCCCACGAACTCAAAACCGAAGCCGAGAGACGCCACGCCAATCAACAGTAAGGGTTTTCCGTTTTCGTAAAGCAAAGTTTTTGCGGGAATTCACTTAGGGTTGCCCCTCTCGCTTCCCTTTGACATCGCGCCCTTCAACGCAACTTGCCCGAGCGGGACCGTTCCGGAAGCTTTCTTACTCCTTGAGCCCCAAATACCGCTCGAGCCAGTGAATGTCATACCCGCCGGAGAGAAAAACATCCTCTCCCAGCAGGCGCTGAAACAACGGGATGCTGGTGTCGACGCCCTCCACGACCATCTCCGAGAGGGCCCTTTTCAAACGCAACATGCAATGGTCGCGGTCGTCGCCGTAGACAATCAACTTGGCAATGAGACTGTCGTAATACGGAGGAATCCGAAACCCCGAATACAATCCCGAATCCACCCGGACGCCCAAACCTCCCGGCGCGTGAAACCGCTCGACCAGACCCGGCGAGGGGGCAAAACTATCGGGATCCTCGGCATTGATGCGGCACTCGACCGCATGCCCCTTGAAGCGAACGTCGTCTTGCGACAATGACAACTCCTCTCCCGCTGCAACCCGAATCTGTTCCCGAACCAGGTCAATGCCGGTTATCATTTCGGTGACGGGATGCTCGACCTGCAGGCGCGTGTTCATTTCGATGAAATAAAACTCGCCGTCCTGGTATAAAAACTCAACCGTGCCGGCTCCCCGGTAGCACAAACGTCCGAGCGCCTCCGCGACCAGTTCGCCCAGGCGCGTGCCTTCCCCGGATTTCAGCGCCGGCGAGGGGGCCTCTTCGAAAAGCTTCTGGTGCCGTCTTTGTATTGAGCAGTCGCGCTCGCCGAGATGGAGAACCTTTCCGCGCCCGTCGCCCATGACCTGGATTTCGATGTGGCGCGGCGCTGGCAGGTATTTCTCAACATAAACGGAAGAATCACCAAACGCGGCGCCGGCCTCCGCCCGGGCGAGCGAAAACGCCTGTTCCAAATCCCCTGCCTCCTGAACCACTTGCATCCCGCGGCCTCCTCCCCCCGCGGCGGCTTTTACGATTACCGGATAGCCAATCTCTTCGGCAAGCACACGCGCTTCGGCAATGTCCTGCAGCGCGCCCGGCGATCCCGGCACAACGGGAATCCCCAGATCCTTCGCGGTCGTGCGCGCGGCAATCTTGTCGCCCATCAAACGAATGTGCTCGGCGGTGGGCCCGATAAACGAGATGCCGTGTTCTTCAAGAATCTCGGCAAAGGATGCGTTCTCGGACAGGAACCCGTAGCCGGGATGAACCGCATCGGCGCTTGAAACCTGGCACGCCGACAGTATTGCGTAGGTATTGAGATAACTGTCCGCCGCAGGAGGCGGTCCGATGCAAACACTCTCGTCGGCAAGACGGACATGCATCGCATCCGAGTCCGCAAGCGAGTGGACCGCAACCGTCTCGATTCCCATCTCCTGGCAAGAGCGGTGGACCCGCAAGGCTATCTCGCCGCGATTGGCAATCAAAACCTTTTTGAACATTCTTGCGTCAACCGCTTATTCAATTATCAATAACGGTTCGCCATACTCGACCGCCTGGC
>JAPOUT010000103.1 GCA_026708545.1 Hyphomicrobiales bacterium | reverse complement strand
GGGTCCTCATTCGGATCCATCGGAGCTTCCAAAAGATCGTCAAGGTTATCGGGAGTGTCGGGAGTGTCGGGAGTATCAGGAAGTCTGACAAATTGGCACTCTTGATTGCTACCGGGCCGACAATTGATATTGGGTTCGGGTGTACCGGTTGATGTCGTGCTCCCGCCTCCCCCTCCGCCGCAGCCAGCGAGCAGACAAAGCGCCAAGCCCGTAACAACCGAAAAAACCGGAAGGGAAATTCTTTTTTCTTTCGTTGGCAGGCGTTTCCTTGTCATCTGGCATTCTCCTTGGCAAAACAATAAAAAGGGCGCCTCAAAGGATGGCGCCCCTACACAACCCACAAACAGGCATGCCTAGCCTATAACATTTTTTTCAAAAATGGAAGCGCAGGTTTGCCAAACCGTAAAACTCGGTTTCTTGCTGCTTCGAATGCCCGCCCTCGTGAACAATACCGAGACCTCCGGTCGCGATAATGTCTTCGCGCACCTGCACTTCGTAGCGCGTGCCGAATTCCAGCTCCCGCCCGCCCGGCTCAAGCGAAACGCCGCTGATTCGCTCGCGCCTGACCAGGCCCGACGGCGTGCGTCCGACGGGAACCGTGAAATCCGCCTCGCCGCCTTCAATACGCAGGGGCTGTGCGACGAAAACGTCCATCCGGTCGGCATCCAGGAGGACATCGCTCCCCTCAAGGGCGAAACGAAACGCCGAGCTTGAGAGGGCTGAACTTCCCGTCAGCAGGCCGGCGGAGGGCACGTCAAGGTTCGTGCGTCCGAAGTGCATGCTCGCGCGGAAGCGCCAGTTCTCCTCCAGCGTGCCGTCCAGGGAGACTCCCGCAAACGCCGTCGAGGATTCGCCCATCTCGCCGAAGCCGCCTTCCGAAAGCAGTCCCAGCGCGCGCGACTCCTCCACCATCGCGCCCGCTTGCACGCCGAGCGCAACGCCCGCGAGCGGCTCGAGTGCGTATTCAATCAGGCCGCCACGGGCGTCAACGGGCACGTCCTCGGAAACGGAAGCGCTGCCGCTTGTGAAGCCCATTGCCGTGAGCCGTCCCGCGCCGAGTTGCAGCGAGCCGCCGAGGCCGACGCCCTCGCCGGCAAAGCCGAGATAGGGATGCGCGAAGGATTTGTCCTCGTGAAGCCCGAGCGGCGAAGTGGAAAGGTCTCCCGCCGTGAACAGGAGTTCCGCCCCCGCGACGGGAATGTCGACGGG
The DNA here is from genome assembly GCA_026708545.1 of Hyphomicrobiales bacterium. Lineage (GTDB taxonomy): Bacteria > Pseudomonadota > Alphaproteobacteria > JAPOUT01 > JAPOUT01 > JAPOUT01. The sequence continues at coordinate 1,829 of JAPOUT010000103.1, read as the reverse complement.
CTGCCGCAGGGACATATCGATTTGCCCGGACGAACCGGCGCCCGTTGATACGAGCGCGAGCCTGCCGCCGCCCATCGTCTCGACCGGCGCACTGTCGTGCTCGAACAGGCGCGCACGACGTTCTTGAAGAGTCTCGCGGCTTGACGTTGTCGCCGTGATCGAAACGAGCGAATGCCAAAACGGTGCATCAAGTTCATCGAAAGCGGCAACTTCATGGGTTTGCAGCGCCCGCTGAAGCGCATCGCCGAAAGCCGCCGATGTCGACAACAACGTCGCACCGAAATCATAGGCAATGCCCTCGTTAATGTCGCCTGCGGCGGACATGCGCTGTGTTCCCACCGGCATAATTGCGGCCTCAAGGTCGAGCAAGCCGGCGCCATAGACTGTCGCGTCGCTGTAATCCTCTCCGCCTTCGCCGGTGCGGTCCCTGTTGTCTGCCGTATCCACCAGGCGAAAGACAAGCTGTCGGTCGTTCATATTCGTATTGCCGCGAAACCGTTCCTTCAGAATCGCAAAAGCCCCCGCGACCACCGGCGCGGCCAGGGAGGTTCCGGATGTTTTGCCATATCCGTTGTTTTCGGGACCCGCTGCGAAAAACGGATTTTTCCCGGCGCTGTCGCCACCGGGAGCCGCAAGACAATAGTGTCGTCCGTCATAGCCCGCGGCACTTCCATCCGCCACCCAGTCGGAAGGCAGTCCGCCGCAACGATTCGCATAGGAGGCAATCCGGCCGTCATCGTCTATCGCCGTGACCGCGAGAACCTGGCCGCGCAAATCCGGAAAGAATAACGGCAACGCCGCCGGAAAGCGCGGGAAAACTTCTTTGTTGTTGCCGGCCGAGGCGATGAACGGCCTGCCCATCTCCCTTATGCCGTCGGCAATCTGAGGGAGCCCGCTTCTGCTTCTATCCCGTGCTTCGGCGGCGAACTCGGAAGCGGGATCGTTGCTTGTGACCGGCATAACAGAACTATGCGAGTAATTGTAAACATCGGCTTCTTTGGGAGCGTTTCGAAAATAAGCGGCTTGAGAAGCGGCGGTGGTGACAACTCCGGCGATGTTCAAGGGTCGCGCATAGACGAGAATCCGCGCACCATAGGCAACGCCCCGGAAAGGGAGCGAACCGTCTTCACCCTGCAGCCTAACCTCGCCGGCACTGGCCGCGGCCACGCTTGCAACGCGGGTGCCATGCTCCGTGCTGTATGAGACTTTGGAGCACATGCCCGAAGAGGGCATGCAGTCACGGGGATAGGCAATCGGCTCACCGGGATTTCGCAATCCCGGCAGCAAGCGAATTTCGCCGCCGGGAAGACGCAGAAAATATTTATCGCCGTTATCGGGACAAGGGTTGCCCAATTCCAACAGGCAAGCCTCATCGGGATACGCCGTGAAATCCGACATATCAACAATGAATTTCTCTTCCGGCACGGGGATGCTCGAAGCGCCGCCGCTGTTGCCGTTATTCATCAAAGTCGTCGGATAGGGCGAGGTCAAAACACTCGCCTCGTGAATCTTTGAAGGTTCGCCGTCTCCGTTCCGAAAACTCTCGTGAAACGAATTCACCTCCTCCATAATGCCGATGACAACGCTCTTGCCGGTATAGACATCCACCCGCCCCCCGGAAAACCACGCCTGCCGCGCCTTGACCAGAGAGAATTTCTCCCCGTTGAGCAAACCGGCAAGCGCAGGGGGTGGTCCGGGAGTGCCGGACGGCCTGTCCGGTTCAATGGCATCGGGGATGTCGAGCGAGCCGCCCGCCTCCGTGCTGCCGCCTCCCCCGCAACCGGCAAGCATGCAAAACGCCAGACCCGCAACGACCGAAAATATCGGGA
>JAPOUT010000043.1 GCA_026708545.1 Hyphomicrobiales bacterium | reverse complement strand
CTCTTACGCCGTTGATGTCTTGACCGCAGGATGAATTTGTCCGTGCGCTTGTTCGAACGCGTCCGCTTGCCCTTGGTCGGCTTGCCCTCGGGCGAGACCGGATGGCGTCCGCCCGAAGTCTTGCCCTCGCCGCCGCCGTGGGGATGGTCGACCGGATTCATCGCAACGCCTCGAACCTTGGGACGCCTGCCCATCCAGCGGCGCCGTCCCGCCTTGCCGAACTTCACGTTGTTCCACAGCGGATTCGACACCGCCCCGACCGTCGCCATGCATTCGGCGTGCAGCAGGCGCTGCTCCCCCGAAGACAGGCGCGCGATGACATAGCCGCTTTGGTCGCGTCCCATCAACTGCGCGTATGCTCCCGCCGAGCGCGCCAGCTGGCCTCCCTTGCCGGGCTTCATTTCGATGTTGTGGACGATGGTTCCGGCGGGCATGTTGCCGAGCCGCATCGCGTTGCCCGGGCGGATGTCCGCCGCGTGCGACGAGACCACGCTGTCGCCCTCTTTCATGCGCTGGGGCGCGAGGATGTAGGCGTATTCGCCGTCCTCGTAGCGAATCAGCGCGATGAAGGCGGTGCGGTTGGGATCATATTCGAGACGCTCGACCACCGCGGCAACGTCCAGCTTGCGGCGCTTGAAATCGATCTTGCGGTAGGAGCGCTTGTGTCCGCCGCCGCGGTTGCGAACGGCGATGCGCCCCTGCCCGTCGCGGCCGCCGCGCGAGGGAAGCCCTTCGGTGAGGCTTTTCTTCGGTTTGCCCTTCCAAAGACCCGCGCGGGAGACGAGAACCAGCCCGCGTTGTCCCGGCGTCGTCGGTTTGTATTTCTTCAGCGCCATGGTTTTAAAGTCCCGTTGAAATGTCGATGGAGTGGCCCTCTTCGAGGGTCACGATTGCCTTCTTGGTGTCCTTGCGCCTGCCCGGGAGTCCCCGGAAGCGCTTGGTCTTGCCCTTGCGCCGCAGCGTGTTGACGGATTTGACTTTGACGCCGAACAGTTTTTCGATGCTCTCCTTGACCATCGGCTTGCTCGCGTGCAACGCGACGAGGAACACGATCTGGTTGTATTCCCCCGCGGCGGTCGAGCGCTCGGTCACCAGCGGCGCGCGGATGATTTCGCTGTGCGGCATCGTCTTCATGCGAAACGCTCCTGCAAACTTCCCAGCGCCGCCTGCGTGAGAACGAGCTTGTCGCGGCGAAGAATGTCATAGACGTTAATTCCGGCAACCGGCAGAATGCTCACGTGCGGGAGGTTGCGCGCGGCCAGGCAAAAGTTCGGCTCGGGCTCTTCGATATCAACGATGAGGGCGTTCTGCGTCTGCAAGCGCTGCAGGCGCGACCACAGCAGGGAGGTTTTCGGCTTGTCCAAGCGCGCCTCCTGCAGAATGACGAGTTGCTTCCGGCGGAGTTTTTCCGAAAGCGCGTGGCGCAACGCCAGCGTGCGGACCTTGCGCGGCAGGCCGATGGCATGCGAGCGCATCACCGGCCCGTGCGCCTTGCCGCCCCCGCGAAACACGTTCGTCTTGCGGGAGCCGTGCCGGGCGCGTCCGCTGCCCTTCTGGCTTCCCCACTTCGCCCCCGTGCCCGAGACCATCGAGCGCGTCTGGACGACATGCGTGCCGGCGCGGCGCTTCGCCAACTGGTAAACGACCATGCGCTGCAAAATATCCTCGCGGGGATCAAGCCCGAAAACCTTCTCGTCCAACTCCACCGAGCCCACTTCTCCGTCCTTCTCCAATGCGACAACCGGATGCTTCATGGCTTCGACTCCCCGTTGTCGGATTCGGCGGCCTCCGGAGCCTCTCCGGCTTCGGGGACTTCGGAAGATTCGGCGGCTTCCGGGGTCTCCTGCGACTCCCGGGCCTGCACCGATTCGCCCGCCCCTTTGGCTTCCTCCGTCTCCTTAATCTCTTGGGCCCCTTCTACCCCTTCAACCTCCTGCGCCTCCTTAACATCCTGCACCTCTTGCGATTCGCCCGTCCCGGCCGGCGCCCCCGTTGCACGAATGCCGGCCGGACGCGGCGCATCTTCGGGCAGGCGCTTCTTGCAGGCGTCGCGCAGCATGATCCATCCGCCCTTGGGTCCGGGAATGCCGCCGCGCACCAGTATCAATCCGCGCTCCGCGTCCGTGCGCACGATCTGCAGGTTCTGAACCGTGCGCATCGCCGCACCCATGTGTCCCGCCATCTTTTTGCCCTTGAAGACCTTGCCCGGGTCCTGATGCTGTCCGGTTGAACCGTGTGCGCGGTGCGAAATCGACGCGCCGTGACTCATGCGTCCGCTGCTGAAATTATGCCGCTTGATGACACCGGCAAACCCCTTGCCCATGCTCACGCCGCGCGCGTCGACATACTGGCCGGCGACGAAATGATCGGCGGTGATTTCCTGGCCGACCTCGAGTTGGTTGTCGGGAGAGACGCGGAACTCGGCGAGCTTGCGGCGCGGAATCACCTCCGCCTTGGCAAAATGCCCGCTCATGGGCTGGGAAACCCTCAGGGAGCGAATATCTCCCACGCCGAGCTGCACCGCAATATAGCCGTCGCGCTCAAGATTCTTGCACGCGACCACGCGGCAGCCCTCGAGCTGCAGCACGGTGACGGGAACATGGCGGCCGTCAGACTGAAACTCCCGGCTCATTCCCAACTTTCGTGCAATGACTCCTGCGCGCATCTCCGTCACCTTACAGTTTAATCTCGACGTCGACACCGGCGGCGATGTCGAGTTTCATGAGGGCGTCAACGGTCTGCGGCGTGGGATCGAGTATGTCGAGCACGCGCTTGTGGGTGCGTATCTCGAACTGCTCGCGTGATTTCTTGTCGATGTTCGGGGAACGCAGCACCGTGCATTTGCCGATATGGGTCGGCAACGGGATGGGTCCGCGCAAGCGCGCACCCGTGCGCCGCGCGGTCGAAACAATCTCCCGCGTGGAGTTGTCCAGCAAGCGATGGTCGAAGGCTTTGAGATGAATGCGAATATTCTGCTTCTTCATTGTTCTAACCCGCCTGCTTTCCTTTTAACTTCCCGCGCCCCGGTTATTCCTGAATCGAGGTCACGACGCCGGCGCCGACGGTTCGACCTCCTT
>JAPOUT010000055.1 GCA_026708545.1 Hyphomicrobiales bacterium | reverse complement strand
AATTAATCCTGCTACCCAAATGCTAACGGTGAATTAAATACGCCGCAGGACTCCGCCATTAAGTCGGCGGAGTTGCTTGTATGGCCGATTGCAAAAGCGCACCGAACCGTTGCGGGAAGGGGCGGATTCGGGTGCGTTTGTTTCCGAAGTTACTGTTTGTTGCGATGAAAATTCCGCATTATCCGGCAAAGGGAAGAAAGAAGCCGTCGCCGAATTCATGGAGTTTGGACGGGCGGATTCTGCGTCTGTCTGTTATCCGAGTATAAAAGCCAGAATTGCAACACCAAGACCAACAATACCTATCATCCTTAGGGTCATGGAATTGATGCTTTTTTTCATATCCGCACGAAGTTCCCCGATCGCCCTTTCATTACTCGCAAGAAGTCGGTCGATAGCGGACTCGGTTCCGGCTTTCATGGTTTTCATATTTGCCTCCATATCGGTTCTCAACATTTCAATTTGGTGTCGTTGCCCGGTTAATTTCTTCTCTGTCCCGGCATCCGTGATAACACGCCTCCCTTTTTATTCTACACAAAAACGAATCATATCCTTGAATGATTCTCCGCCCCGTTCTACCGCCAAACCGGTAGAACGCAAAACCCGATAAATTCAGCCGTTATACGGTGTTGGAGACTCTTTGCCAATCTTGCCAATAAGCGGAACAGAGCGTTCCGTTGGACCCGCCTTGTCGCCAAACTCCTCTCGAGGCAGAGGAGGCGTTTTATCACTCCTTCAAGCGGTTGCCGGCCCCTTAATTTAGCGTTTTCACAGGCTTAGGCAGTCATCCGGGGGCGTTTTCCCGGGCGCGCAAGGAGTATCAGGGCAATTGTTACCGTGCGCCGACGCTTGACCCGTTTGAAACAAATGGCTTGGCGCAGGGTTCAAAATGGCGTATGGTTGTGCCGAACCCCAAGTATCGGACTTTTTGAGGACTGTGATGCTTTGTGAGAGCACCCGGCATTTGCTGGCCAGCGGCGCGGCGCGCCCTATTGCCGATCTTATCGAACCCGTCGTGGAAGAGGCGGGCTTTCGGCTCGTGCGCGTGGTGCTCGGCGGCGGCAGCGGGGGAGGGCGGCGCCTGCAAGTGATGGCGGAGCGCGCCGACGGCTCCATGAACCTCGAAGATTGCAGCGCGCTTTCTCGCAGACTCTCGGAGTTTCTCGACGAGCGCGATCCCATCGAGGGAAGTTACGCTCTGGAGGTTTCTTCGCCGGGGCTGTCGCGGCCCTTGTCGAGGCTGGAGGATTTCGACAAATGGCGCGGAAGCGTTGCGCGCATAGAATTGCGCGAAGCGGTTGACGGGCATCGTCGGTTGCGGGGACGTTTGAACGGCGTGGAAAACGAAAGCGTATCGATTGAGGTAGAAGCGTCGCAGATAGTTTCGTTTCCCGCGAGCATTATTTCGCGGGCGTGTTTGTTGGAGGAGACTGCAACATCAGGAGAAAAGAGATGAATGACACAACGATAGCAAGTGACATAACAACGGCAAGTGAGACAACAACGACAGACGGCATCGATAAACAGGAACTGTTGCAGATTGCCGAAGCGGTTGCGCAGGAGAAGGCGATTGACAAGGAGAAGGTCTTCGAGGCGCTGGCGGAAGCGATACAGCGGGCCGCCCGTTCACGCTACGGGCAGGACCACGACATTCGCGCCGATATCGACCCGTCCTCGGGAGAAATCAAACTCTCGCGCCTGCGCGCGGTGGTCGAGGAAGTCGACGACGAGGCAACGCAGATATTGCTGAAGGATGCGCAGGCGCGCAATCCCGCCGCGCAACTGGGAGACTTGATAGCCGAGGACCTGCCGCCGATGGCGTTCGGGAGAATCGCCGCGCAGATGGCGAAGCCCGTGATAACGCAGAAGGTCCGGGATGCCGAACGCGAACGCGAGTTCGAGGAATTCAAGGACCGCATCGGCGATGTCATTCAAGGCTCGGTGGTGCGCGCCGAGTTCGGCGACGTGGTGGTGGATTTGGAACGCGGGGAGGGCGTCTTGCAGAGGGGCGAGTCGCTGCCTTCGGAAAATTTCCACCCCGGCGACAGGGTGCGCGCATTGATATACGACGTGCGGCGCGAACAGCGCGGCCGGCAGATTTTCCTCACGCGCACGCGTTCGCAGTTCATGTCGCATTTGTTTTCCCAGGAGGTTCCCGAGATTTACGACGGCATCGTGGAATTGCGCGCCGTTGCCCGGGACCCGGGATCGCGCGCCAAGATCGCGGTGACATCCAATGACAGTTCCATCGACCCGGTCGGCGCCTGCGTGGGCATGCGGGGCAACCGCGTCCAGGCCGTCGTCAACGAACTCCAGGGCGAAAAAATCGACATCGTTCCATGGTCGCCGGATCCGGCGACCTTCATCGTTAACGCCCTGGTGCCGGCGGAGGTCTCGAAAGTCGTCCTGGACGAAGACCGCCGCAAGATTGAAGTCGTCGTCCCCGAGGAGCAGCTCTCGCTCGCGATTGGGCGCAGGGGGCAGAATGTCCGCCTGGCGTCGCAGTTGACGGGTTGGTCCATCGATATCCTCACCGAGGATGAAGAGTCCGAACGCAGGCAGCAGGAACTCCAGCAGCGCAGCGCCTTGTTCATGGACGCCCTCGAGGTTGATGAGACCATGGCGCAGCTCCTCGCGCTCGAGGGTTTCGCGAGCATTGAGGATTTGGCGTTTTCGGAGACCTCGGAAGTTGCCCAGATCAAGGGCTTCGAGCAAGGCACGGCGGAGGAGTTGCAGACCCGGGCCCATGCCGAGATAACGCGGCGCAACGAGGAATATGAAGCGCAGCGCAAGGCGGCGGGCGTCTCGGATGCGCTTGTCGAAATTCCCTCCGTGACGCCGCGCATCCTGTCCGCGTTCGGTGCCGGCGAAATCTTGAGCGTTGAGGATTTGGCGGGCTGCGCGACGGATGACCTGATTGGTTGGTACGAGAACGAGAACGGCGAGCGTGTTCGCCGCGACGGCATTCTCGACGGCATCGAGTGCAATCGCGAGCAGGCCGAGGCGATGATTATGAACGCGCGCGTCGCGGCGGGGTGGATAGAGGCGCTGCCGGAGAATCCCGAAGGTGCCGTCGAAGGCGA
>JAPOUT010000027.1 GCA_026708545.1 Hyphomicrobiales bacterium | reverse complement strand
CTTTGACCTTGTCGCGGTGCTGCGCGGTGACAAGAGGCCCGTAATCGCTCTGGGGATCTTGCGAGGGGCCGACACGCAAGCCTTCAACACGGGGCACCAGTTTTTCCATGAGGTGCCCGGCCGTATCCTCTCCGACGGGGACGGCGACGGCGATCGCCATGCACCTCTCGCCTGCGGAGCCATACCCCGCACCGATGAGATCGTCAACGACCCGGTCCATATCGGCATCGGGCATGATGACCATGTGGTTTTTCGCTCCGCCCATGGCCTGCACCCGCTTGCCGTTCGCGGAAGCATTGGCGTAAACATATTCGGCAATGGACGAGGATCCCACGAAACTCACGGCGGCGACATCCGGGTGCGACAACAGCGAATCGACGCATTCCTTGTCGCCGTTGACGACATTGAGAACCCCCGGAGGCGCGCCCGCCTCGATGAAGAGTTCGGCCAGGCGCAACGGGAGGGAGGGGTCTTTTTCGGAAGGTTTGCACACAAAGGTGTTTCCGCACGCAACGGCCGGAGCAAACATCCACATCGGAATCATGGCAGGGAAGTTGAAAGGAGTGATGCCGACGCACACGCCGACGGGCTGGCGCATGGAATACATGTCGATGCCGGTTCCCGCCGACGAGGTGAATTCGCCCTTGGCGAGGTGCGGAATCCCGCAGGCGAACTCGACGACCTCGAGTCCGCGCTGGATGTCTCCCTTGGAGTCCGCGATGGTTTTGCCGTGCTCGGCGGAGAGGGTTTGCGCGAGCTCGTCCATGTTGTCCTCAAGGAGCCGCTTGAATTGAAAGAGGACCCGCGCGCGGCGCTGCGGGTTGATTGCAGACCATTCCGGAAGCGCGGATTTCGCGCTGCCAACGGCAGCATCAACCTCGTCCTTCGAAGCGAAGGCGACTTTCGATTGAATCTGCCCGGTATTGGGATTGAAAACCTCGCCGCAACGGGCCGATGCACCCGACTCGTGCTTCCCATTAATGAAATGCGGAATCTGTTTCGTCATTGTACCAAGTCCTCCAAACTGTCGAAGAAAAGCCACCAAACCGGTGAAGAGACGGACGCATCCCTCGCGTTTGCCGACCCTATGCGACACCAATAGCACAATTTTGCCCCGAAATGAACCCCGCCGTGCGACCGAGACGCAGCCCGAAGCGACGGCATTTTCGGGGATTACAGGCTACAGGCCGGCCAAAACTCCGAAAACCCGCCCTTTTCCGTTTTCCTGCATTCGAGCATGTTTGGAAATCTACATACGTCGCGGTTTTTTTGAATTTTTGGCTAGCCCGGTCCACACCCCCCGCATAAGAGACCCCGCCGGCGCGATTGGCACGCGCTGCGATGCTTCAACAGGTTCGTCAGCAACAACCGGCCCTCGCAACACGGTCATTTCAGGTTTGCTGCTTCTCACGCATAAGACTCTGAGACATCTTGTACTCTGGTGCTTCGGGTTCTTCCCTGACTATTTCCGCGTCAGGAGCCAGTTCAAGGAGTTTGTTTTTGATTTGTGAGAACGGAACCTTGAAGAACTTCCTGCGGGAGTTGGCCATGTTGAAGCTACGGTCGGCGAAGTAGCGATGTAACTCTGTCTCCAAACTGTAGGCATCCTCGCTCTGGACTCTGGCATGGAGTTCGAAGGGAAACGGCACACTGGCGTCGGACAGTTCAGCGATACGCATGTCGGGGTCATCCCTTTTTGTCATGCCTATCTTGTACACATCGTGACCGAAAGAGCCGATATTGGACGCAACGTACACCCACCCGGCTCGCAGTTCCCGCGCTTTCGCTTCGGCGGTCTTCCGAGCCTCGTGAATGGAATCGATTTTTTTGTGCATCTCGTCGGTCTCGCTCTTGTGTTTTTTGTGCATCTCGTCGATCTCATTCCTGTGTTTTTTGCTCATCTCGTCGGTCTCACTCTTGTGCTGGACTCCCCGTTCCTCCAAGCGCTTCGTATGTTCCTTCTCCAAATCGGACACCACGGAAGTGTGATGGTCCTGGATACGCGAGAGTTCCTTGTTGTGCTCCTCGCGGATACTGACAATCTCCGCGTTCGTCTTCGCCTCGAACATGGTGAACGACCGTTGCACACGTCCCAATCTTGACACCATCACCAACGCAACGACTGCAAGGACGATCGTCACAACCGACACCGCCGACAGCGCCAGCAGCCAGTTCTCTATCCCGTGGAACTGCCTGTACAACCAAATTTCTATTTGTTCTATATACTGCATTCTTCTTTGCTACCTTTCACATGTAAGTTCAAACTGTGCGAATCCGATTATCCCATCCAACTCGCAATTCCCGGAGATTATAGACCAGACTAACCCAAACCCCGAAAATCCGCTATTTTTTGCCGTTTTCCGCCGTTTTCCTGCGTTCAAACATGTCTGAAATCTGCGCATATCGCGGGGTTTTTAAATTTTAGCCGGTCCGGTCCATACCCCCTGCATTTTCCTTACGGGGCACCCCGACATGCGCACCGGCAAAGACAACGTCGCACAAGCGCCGGCGTTGGCAGGCTTGCGTCCGCTTTGTGAAACCCGCACGCGACGGTTACAGGCTTCGAGATTCTTCCGTTGCCCTGCCGAATCTTCCGTGTGTGGATGTGACGCTTCGGGTGTCCAAGTTCTTGCTCAACGCCTTCCCCGCGCAGATGGATTTGCCCGCGCAGACCTCACGCGCGGCAATAGCGCCGGAGGGAAAGTGGAAACCGCCTGATGAAGACGGGAAAGCAGACGAATAACTCCCCTCCCTTTCGGCCTCCGACGGAGACCGGTTGGCGATTATTGTACCCGGCTGACTATGCGGGAACAACCAACAACACCACACAAGCATCAGTGGCGGTAAAATTTCAGGATTATTGCAGATGTTTATTAGCTGACTATCAAGCCGACTATCAAACTTATAACGGCAACGCCAAGACCCATTACACCTGCTATCTCCAAGAGAAGAACTCTGGAGTTTCTCTCTGTTGTCGTGCGAAGCTCTCCAACGGCTTTCTCTATGTCCGATCGAAACCGTTCATTACTAGCAATAAGTCGTTCAATGGCGGTTTTATTCTCGGAAAGGGTTGCTTTGTTGT
>JAPOUT010000036.1 GCA_026708545.1 Hyphomicrobiales bacterium | reverse complement strand
AGCCCATGCCGGATACCTTCTTCATTGAGTCCCGATAAATGACTGCCGACGGATCCGGTCTGCTTGCGATGCGGCGCGCACTTCAATTGGCCGTTATGGCGGCGCCCTCGTTCTTGAGAGAGTCTAACCGGAAACGCCGACCGCCAGCGGGTTCACCAAGACTATAAAGAATGAATCCCCCCGCCAAACGCAAGGATTTGATAATCCGGTTATCCGGCGGGCGGAGGCCCGGAACTGTCGGAATTATCGGAGGCAAGAGTTTCCACGCGAGCCGCACAAAATTTAAACTCCGGAATCTTGCCAAAAGGATCAAGAGCGGGGTTCGTCAGCAAATTCGCGGCGGATTCAACATAAGCGAACGGAACAAACAGCATCCCTTCCAGGATGGCGGGATCGGCCCGGGTGGTAAGTTCAATCGCCCCGCGACGCGTTGTGATGCGGATGCGTTCGCCCGCGGCAATCTTGAGGCGCTCGAGATCGCGCGGCGACATCGAAACCGACGCGCTCGGCTCGATCGCATCGAGTTGCTTGGCACGCCTCGTCATCGCTCCCGTGTGCCAGTGCTCAAGCTGCCGCCCGGTGGACAACACCATCGGATACTCCTCGTCGGGAAGTTCGTCCGGAGCCACAATGCCCGCAGGAACGAAACGGCCGCGGCCGTCTTCCGTGGGAAACCTGTCCGAAAAAATAATATCCTCGCCGGCAAGCGTGTCACCCTTGCACGGATAGGTGACCGAACTCTCCTTCTGCAAGCGCTCCCAGGTGATGTTGTCGAGAGAGACCATCGCCTGCTTCATCTCCGCAAACACATCGGCCGGAGAGTCATAGTTCCACTCGAGTCCCATGCGCCGTGCGAGTTCCTGTGTAATCCACCAGTCCGCACGGGCGTCCCCGGGAGCGGAGAGCGCCTTGCGTCCAAGTTGAACCTGCCGGTTCGTGTTGGTGACCGTGCCGTCCTTCTCGGGCCAAGCCGACGCGGGCAGAATCACATCCGCAAACAAAGCCGTCTCGGTCGGAAAGATGTCCTGGACAACGAGATGCTCCAACGATGCGAGCGCGCTGCGGGCGTGTGTGAGATCGGGGTCCGACATCGCAGGATTCTCCCCGAGGATATACATGCCGCGAACATCTCCGTCATGGATGGCGTGAACCACCTCGACGACCGTCAAGCCCGGGTCGCTGTCGAGGGATTGGCCCCAGAGTTCCTCGAGGCGCGTCTTGGCAACGGCATCGTCAAGTTTGCGGTAGTCCGGAAAAACCATCGGAATAAGTCCCGCATCCGAGGCGCCTTGCACGTTGTTCTGCCCCCGAAGCGGGTGCAGTCCCGTGCCCGGGCGGCCGGTGTGTCCCGTCATCAACGCGAGGGAAATCAGGCAGCGGGCATTGTCCGTGCCGTGGACATGCTGTGACACTCCCATGCCCCAAAAAATGATGGAGGCGTTCGCACGGGCATACTCGCGCGCAACCGTGCGGATGAGACTCGGGGGAATGCCGCAAATCTGCGCCATCGTCTCCGGATCGCACCCGCGCAGGTGTTTTTGCAGCGCATCGAAGCCGTCCGTATGGGCCTGGATGTATTGCGAGTCGTACAACTCTTCCTCGACAATCACATGCATGACGGCGTTGAGCAACGCGACGTCCGTGCCCGGGCGAAACTGCAGCATGTGGGTCGCATGGCGGGCGAGCGCCTGTCCGCGCGGATCCATCACAATCAACTTCGCTCCGCGCTTGACCGCCTGCTTGAAATACGTTGCCGCAACCGGATGGTTCTCCGTCGGATTCGCGCCGATGACAATGATGACATCGCTGTCGGCAACGGCGGTAAACGGAGCCGTGACCGCGCCCGTGCCGATTGTTTCCATTAAAGCCGCAACGGACGAGGCGTGGCACAACCGCGTGCAATGGTCGACATTGTTCGAGCCGAAACCCGTGCGCACGAGTTTTTGAAACAAAAACGCCTCTTCGTTCGAGCATTTCGCCGAGCCGAATCCCGCAAGCGACTTGCCGCCGTGCTTGTCGCGCAGATTCTTGAGGCCGTTCGCGGCGGCTTCAAGCGCCTCATCCCATGAGGCCTCGCGAAAATGTTCCATCAGGAGCGTGCGGTCGAGATTCTCGAGCAGCGACTTCTTCGATGGAGCATCCTCGCGGCGAATCAAAGGCTTAAGCAGACGGTCTTCGTGGGTGATGTAGTCGAAGCCGAATCGCCCCTTCACGCACAGGCGGTTCTGGTTGGCGGGACCTTCCCGGCCGTCAACCCATGCGATCTTTTCGTCGTTGATGTGGTAGGTAATCTGGCAGCCGACGCCGCAATAGGGACAAACGCTGTCGACCTGGCGTTCGCTTCGACGCGCCCCCTCGCCCGAATTGTCAACCAGGGATGCGGGCATAAGCGCACCGGTCGGGCACGCCTGGACGCACTCGCCGCAGGCAACGCAGGTGCTCTCGCCCATCGGGTCATCGAAGTCGAAGACAATCTTCTCCTCGTTGCCTCGGTGCGCCATGCCGATAACGTCGTTGACCTGGACTTCGCGGCAGGCCCGGACACAAAGGTTGCAATGAATGCAGGCATCCAATTGCACCGCCATCGCCCCGTGGGAAAAATCGGCACCGGGAAGCCCGTCTTCCCCCCGGGCGGGAAGCCGGCTTGATGTCACGCCCATTTCCTTCGCTTGGCGCCAAAAGCGGCTCTCTTTGTCATGCGCCCGCTCCTGCGGCGGCTGGTCGGCAAGCAGCAATTCCATCACCATCGCGCGCGCGGACACCGCACGCTTGCTTGCGGTGGAAACCTCCATGCCCGGCTCGGGCTTTCGAATGCACGATGCCGCAAGAACGCGTTCCTTTCCGATTTCCACCATGCACGCCCGACAGTTGCCGTCGGCGCGATAACCCGGCTCGGGCAACCAGCACAAATGCGGAATGCTGGTGCCGTAGCGCTGCGCAGCCTGCCAGATGGTTTCGCCCGGAAGAGCCTCCACCTCCTTGCCATCAAGGAAGAAAAGGACGGTCTCTTCCGCCTTGCCGTTCGCCCTGCCGTTCGCCTTGCCGCTCCAGCTCATGAGATTTCCTCCTGAAAATACCTCTGCACCGCACGGATGGGGTTGGGAGCCGCCTGCCCCAGTCCGCAAATGGAAGCATCCTGCATGGCGGCGGAAAGTTCGTCAAGAAGGCGTCGGTCCCATTTGGGCTCCCGCATCAACTCGAGAGCTTTCTCGCATCCAAGTCGGCACGGCGTGCATTGGCCGCAACTTTCTTTTTTGAAGAAGTCGACGAGATTGCGCGCAACCGCGGACATGTTGTCCTTGTCCGAAAGGATGACCACGGCATGCGAACCGACAAAACAACCATACTCGTCAAGAGTGCCGAAGTCGAGAGGCAGGTCGCCGAGTTCCGCCGGCAGAATTCCTCCCGATGCTCCGCCGGGAAGATAGGCCTTGAACTTGTGGCCCCTCGACATTCCGCCGCAGATTTCGATGAGCTTGTTGGCGGTGATTCCCGCCGCGGCAACTCTCACGCCCGGATTCAACACGCGTCCCGAAACGGAGTAGCTGCGCAAGCCCGGATGTCCGGGAAGACCTTGGTTGACAAACCATTGCGCGCCCCTCTCAAGGATTGAGCATATCCAGGTCACAGTCTCGACATTGTGAATCAGGCTCGGGCGCCCGAACAAACCGACCTGCGCGGCAAAAGGAGGCCGATGGCGCGGGAGTCCGCGCTTGCCCTCGATGGACTCAAGCATCGCGGATTCCTCGCCGCAGATGTACGCACCGGCGCCGCGGCGCAAATGGACGTATCCCGCGGGACAGAGATTGTTTTCCTCAAGCACGCGGATTTCCCTCTGCAGCACATGATAGGCATCGGGATATTCGTCGCGAAGATAGATGTAGACCGCCTCGGCCTCGATCGCCCATGCCGCTACCAGCATTCCCTCGAGAAACCGATGCGGCATCGAGCGCAAATAAAACCTGTCCTTGAAAGTTCCCGGCTCCCCCTCGTCCGCATTGATAACAAGATAACGGGGCTTGGGCTGCTCTAGAACGAGAGACCACTTTCGACCGGTGGGAAAGCCCGCACCTCCCAAGCCGCGCAAGCCCGCCTTCGTGAGCGTCTCGATGACTTCTTCAACGGTCCGTTGTCCGGCACGACAGGCTTCAAGCTGCGTGTAGCCCCTCTGCGTGCGGTAGTCCTGCAGGCGCGGGTAATGGGGGACGTCGCTGTCGGTGAGACCGGCTTCCACTTGCGCGGTTACCGACCCGACCGATGCGTTGCCGACCTGGCGGCGTCCTATCATCGCCGCGGGAGCCGCATCGCACAGGCCCATGCAAGGCGCCCGGACAATCCGAATCTGCTTTGCATCAAAGGAGGCGCCAAGCTCCCTCGCAAGCTTGCCCGCTCCCTTGATGGCGCAAGGGAGACTCTCGCACACGCGCACGGTTATCGGGGGCGGGGGCTCCTCGCCTTCCTTGACGACGTCAAAGTGGTGGTAAAAAGTCGCAACCTCGTAAACTTCGGTTTGCGAGAGTTTCAATTCCGATGCCAACGCCGCGAGATGCTCCGCCGAAATGTGCTTGTATTTGTCTTGAATGAGATGGAGGTATTCAATCAAAAATTCCTTGTCGCGCTCGCGCGCACCAAGAAGATCGACTATCTCTTCACGTGCCTGGGTGGTGGTCTGCCGTCCTTTTGGAAAGGGGCGGGATTTGCGGGGGTGTTTTCCGTTGGGGGAATTGGTCATCGAAGTATCTCTTCCTTTAATTCAGTTAGATGAAGAAACCAAAAACTCACAAAACTAACCAAACTAACAATCGGGTCGTGCCTCCTCCAACGTTTTCGCCGGCATGCCTGCCCACGCAACCCGGCGCATTTGCTTGCATTCCGTTACGCAAGACGGCTAGCATAGACCAATGCGTCGACAGAAGGAAGCAAATTAATGAACACGCCCGGTAACGACCCCGAGGACGAATTGCTGGACACCAGCGGATTGCTCTGCCCGCTTCCGGTGCTCAAGGCGCGCAAGAGGCTTTCGAGCGCGCCTTCGGGCACCGTGCTGCGCGTGCGCGCGACCGATCCCGCCTCCGTCATCGATTTCCCCCACTTCTGCGAACAAAGCGGACACCAACTGCTGGAACAGTCCAAGCACGACGAGGTCTTCGAATTCCGCATCCGGCGAAAATAAAGCGGCGGCTCGCGCCGATGGTGCCCCCGGCCTGAGTCGAACAGGCACGTCCTTGCGGACAACGGATTTTGAGTCCGTCGCGTCTACCAGTTCCGCCACGGGGGCAACGGCACCATCATAACCCGTCAAACGCTCTAGGGCAAAACGACAATATCCCCTATACTAACACCATGCTGGAAAAACTTCGAACCTGGACACTCTCGCTCGCCGAACGCCCCGGTGCCCGGCGCACACTGGCCTTGGTCTCGTTCGCCGAGAGTTCCTTCTTCCCCATTCCGCCCGACCTGTTGCTGTTCCCCATGACGCTCCAAACGCCGCACCACGCCTGGAGACTCGCAATTATATGCACGGCGGCCTCGGTGCTCGGGGGCGTCGCCGGATACGCGCTGGGATACGCCTTCTTTGACAGCATCGGAATCCATATCATCAATTTCTACGGACTCAATGAGCAGTTTGACAAATTCGAAATCCTCTACAACGAATGGGGCATTGTCATCATCCTCATCGCCGGCTTCACGCCGATACCCTACAAAGTCTTCACCATCGCGAGCGGCATCGCGGCGCTGAACCTGCCCCTGTTCGTCGCAGCAAGTCTCGCCGCCCGGGGAGCCCGGTACTTCCTCGTCTGCTGGCTGACAAAACGATTCGGAGCGCCCATAAAGTCCTTTCTCGAAAAACAACTCGGATGGGTCGGGCTTGTCGGAATCCTGATGGCTGTGGCATTCTTCCTGCTCCTGCGCCCCATCGTCAACTTCGCCGCGCCATGATCACAACAACACGTCTCACCGCCGCAATGCTCGCGCTCGCAGCCGCGACCATCCTCGGTGCGCTGGCTTTCGAACACATCGGCGGTCTCGCCCCCTGCCCCCTCTGCCTGCAACAGCGCATTCCCTATTGGAGCGGATTGCCCCTGGGAATATTCGCGCTTGCCGCTTTCCATTGGGGACGTCCGCGCATCGGCGCGCTCCTCATGTCACTCGTGTGCGCAGGGTTCGCCCTGGGAAGCGTGCTGGCCGTTTATCACGCGGGCATCGAATGGCACTGGTGGCAAGGCCCCGCGGCTTGCTCCGGCGCGGAGCCTCCCACAAGCATTGATGATCTCTTGAAAAGACTCCAAGAACCGCCGCCGCCCCGATGCGATGAAGCCTCTTGGCGGTTGATGGGGCTGTCATTGAGCGGATACAATGCGATTGTCTCGGCATGCTTGTCGGCGCTGGGGGCTGTAACCGTGGTGCGAGCGTTGCAGGAGAAATAAATGCCGGTGAATAAAAAACGTTCCGAGCCGTTCGCTATGAACCACAAGCAGCGCATCGATAGCATTTTGCGCGTTGACCACGCAGGCGAATACGCCGCAACGAAAATCTACGAAGGGCAGTTGGCCGTGTTTTCGAAACTCCCGCACAAACAGGGGTTTTGCGAAAAACTGCGCGAGATGGAGGCGGAAGAGCACCGGCACCTCGGAGCCTTCAACGAGTTGCTGGTGGAAAGGGAAGCGCGCCCCTCGTTGCTCTCGCCCTTGTGGGGAGCCGCAGGTTTTGCACTCGGCGTCGGAACGGCGCTCATGGGCGAGCGCGCCGCGATGGCGTGCACGGCCGCGGTCGAAGAGGTCATCGGCACGCATTATCAAAAGCAGGAAGAGTCGCTCGCGCAAATGGAGGGAGAGGAGTCCTTGCGCGAGACCGTTGATGCATTTCGCCAGGACGAGTTGGAACACCGCGCAACGGCGCTGGACGCGGATGCAGAATCGGCGTTCGGATACATTCCCCTGACACGGGTAATCCAGGGAGGGTGCCGCCTGGCGATCAAGATTGCCGAAAAAATATAACAAACCAAATCCCTTATACATACAAACTTCAAGTAAAAAATTTAGCGGCCATGGTCTGGATTCCGGCGCATCCTTGCCTTGCCGGGATAAAGAGCAGCAGCATTGACATAGAAGGACTGCCGAAAAATGCCCAAGAAAAAGGAAACGGAAGCGGTTGAACACCCGGTTTGGAATCCCGAAACGGGGATTACCGGTTTAGAAAAAAATTCGAGTGAACTAAGCGCTTCCGAAATCCCGGGGATTAAGGCTGTTTGGACGGAGCAAAAGGAAAGGTTGAAAAACAGCACACAACTGCTGGATTTTACTGAAAAACTGAGTCGGGAATGGGCAATTGAAACCGGCGCTATTGAGAATCTATACGAGATTGACCCTGGCGTCACCCGGACATTAATTGAACACGGTTTTCGGGCCGAGTTTCTTGAGCATGGTTCAACGAATAAACCCCGGGGGTATGTCCTTCAACTCTTGCAGGACCAAAAACAAGCGCTTGAAGACGTCTTTGATTTCGTGAAAAAAGGCAGGGATTTAACCGCCTCGTACATCAAGGAGTTGCATGCGGCCTTGTTGCGCAGTCAAAAGACAACAGAGGGATTGGACGCACAAAACAATCCCGTCGAAATACCCCTGATCAAAGGGGAATGGAAGAGGACTCCCAACTACCCGCAAAGAAACGGCACGACTTTCACATATTGTCCGCCCGAGCAAACTGCCTCCGAGATGGACAGGTTGGTCGAAATGCACGCCAAGCATATAAAGGAGGAAATACCGAGTGAAGTGCAAGCAACGTGGCTGCACCACCGCTTCACGCAGATTCATCCGTTCCAGGACGGGAACGGCCGCGTGGCCCGTGCCGTTGCTTCACTTGTCCTTATCAAGAACGGCCTCTTCCCCTTGGTTGTGACACGGGAGGATAGACCCGCTTATCTCGAAGCTTTGGAAAAAGCAGACGACGGCGACCTTAAGCCACTGGTTAATTTGGTCGCCAAATTGCAAATTACACAATTCCGAAAGGCCAGCACAATTTCGGAAACGCTGTCGCACGAGGAAGACGTGCAAGCCGCGCTTGCCAGTTTGGGCAAGGCTGCCGGTAAAATCGCCTCCGACAGGCGGGAAAAGTTCAAGAAGGTTTTTGAGCATGCCAATGCGATTGAGAAAAACCTTGCGGATAGATTGAAAGCGATTTCTCCCGATGTAAAAGAAATTCTACGGAAGGTTTTGAGCAGTGCAACCGCATCTGCCAAGCGGTCGAACAAAAACAATAATCTCTACTTTCGTTCGCAGATTATCGAAAACGCCAAAAAGCACATCAATTATTTTGCAGATACGAGCGAATACCGTTCTTGGGTGGAATTGAACATGCGGTGGTCGCGGCGCGGGCGGTTGGTTTTCGCCGTTCACGGCATCGGCAAACCGTTTAACGGCAGTTTGATTTGCGCGCCTTTCCTTGAGTTCAAAGATACGGACGACGGGAATGAATCACGCCTCACCTTCGTACCGGTTACCAATGAGGGTTTCGTTTTCTTCTACAACGAGGAAAAGAAAAAACTGCTGTCACGGTTTACACCCTGGCGCGAAAAGATACTCAGGATTGCACTGAAAGAACTCGAGCAGAATTTATAGCCCGCACCCGCCCTCCTGACCGGGCAAACCTCTGGCAATAATTGCAAGGACTTGCTATCTTGCCTCCATGACTCGGAGTAATAAAACCACACCTCAAGGAATGCGCCAGCTTCGAAAAATTCTGGTGGCCAACCGCGGTGAGATAGCCATCCGGGTGTTGCGCGCCGCAAACGAACTGGGCAAGCGCACCGCAACCATCTATGCCGGGGAAGACAATCTCTCGCTGCACCGCTTCAAGGCGGACGAGGCCTATCGAATCGGCGAAGGACTGGGGCCGGTGAAGGCATACCTCGATATCGACGGCATCATGGATATCTGCCGCCGAATCGGCGCGGACGGAATCCATCCCGGCTACGGCTTCCTCTCCGAAAACCCCGATTTCGCACAGGCCTGCCGCGAGAACAAAATCACCTTCATCGGACCCGATGCCGACGTCATGCGCATGCTGGGCGACAAGGTCGCGGCGAGGTCGCTGGCACAGGCGGCCGGCGTCCCGGTGCTGCCGGCGAGCGGCGAACTTCCCGAAGACATCGACAAAATCGCCGCCATCGCCGGGGACATCGGCTATCCGGTGATGCTGAAGGCGAGTTGGGGCGGCGGCGGCCGGGGCATGCGCGTCATCGCCAACGCAAGCGAACTGGAACAACATGTCCTCTCCGGCCGCCGCGAGGCAAAAGCCGCCTTCGGCAACGACTCCCTCTATATGGAAAAGCTCATCTCCCGCGCACACCACGTCGAAGTGCAGGTGCTCGGCGACCATCACGGCAACCTCGTGCATCTTTTCGAACGTGACTGCTCCATACAAAGGCGCAACCAGAAAATCGTCGAATGCGCGCCCGCCCCCTATCTGCAAGAGCAGCAACGCGAATACGTCTGCGACCTCGCGCTCAAGCTCATGGGACACGTCGGCTATCAAGGCGCAGGCACCGTCGAGTTCCTTCAGGATATCGACGAAAACACCTTCTACTTTATCGAGGTCAACCCGCGCATTCAGGTCGAGCACACCGTCACCGAAGAAATTACCGGCATTGACCTCGTCAAGGCGCAGATACGCATCGCCGAAGGCGCGCGCATCGGCAGCACCGACGAGAGCGGCGTGCCCGGGCAGGACGGCATCAATATCAACGGGCACGCGATGCAATGCCGCATCACGGCCGAAGACCCCCTCGACAATTTCATACCCGACTACGGCCGCATCACCGCTTATCGCGGCGCAACCGGCTTCGGCATCCGCCTGGACGGCGGAACCGCCTACTCCGGAGCGCTGATAACGCGCTACTACGACTCCCTGCTCGAAAAAGTCACCGCATGGGCGCCAAACCGCGATGAAACCATCGCGCGCATGACCCGGGCGCTGCGGGAGTTTCGCATCCGGGGCGTTGCGACCAATCTAACGTTCCTCGAGAACCTGATCACACGCCCCGAATTCACCAACGGCGAATACACCACGCGCTTCGTCGACGAACACCCCGACCTGTTCTCGTTTCACGCGAGACGCGACCGGGCGTCCCGCCTGTTGAACTATATTGCCGAAATCACCATCAACGAGCACGCGGATGTCGCCGGGCGCCCGCGTCCGGACCCGAACGCCCCCATCATAGCGACGCGCGCGCGCATCGACGAGGCGATGCGAAAATCCCGCAACGCCCCCGCACCCGAAGGCGCGAAAGCGATACTGGACAGGGACGGCGCGAAGGCGGTGGCGGATTGGATGTTATCGCAGGAACGCGCCCTGATAACGGATACGACCATGCGCGATGCGCATCAATCGCTGCTGGCGACGCGAATGCGCAGCTTCGACATGGAGCGCATCGCCGATGCCTATGATGCGCTGCTGCCGGAACTCTTCAGCATCGAATGCTGGGGCGGTGCAACCTTTGACGTGGCGCTGCGTTTCTTAAAAGAATGCCCGTGGGAGCGGCTTCAACTGCTGCGCCGAAAAATGCCGAATCACCTGTTGCAAATGCTGCTGCGCGCCGCCAACGGCGTTGGTTACACCAACTACCCCGATAACGTCGTCCGGGCATTCACGCTTCAAGCGGCGCAGAGCGGCATTGACCTTTTCCGTGTTTTTGACTCGCTCAATTGGGTTGAGAACATGCGCGTCGCAATCGATGCGGTGCTGGAAAGCGGAAAAATTTGCGAGGCGGCGATTTGTTACACCGGCGACATGCTTGACGGCAAGCGCGACAAGTACAATCTCGACTTCTACGTCAAAATGGCCCGGGAGCTGTCGGGCGCCGGAGCGCACATCATCGGCATCAAGGACATGGCGGGATTGTTGAAACCCGCGGCGGCATCCGTGCTGGTGCGGGCACTGAAAGAAGAAACCGGCCTGCCGATACATTTCCACACGCATGACACCAGCGGGATTGCGGCGGCAACAGTGATGTCGGCGCTGGACGCGGGAGCCGACGCCGTTGATGGCGCCATGGATTCCTTTTCGGGAATGACGTCGCAGCCCAATCTCGGATCGGTGGTCGAAGCGCTGCGGAACACGCCGCGCGACAGCACTCTCAACTCCGACCACATCCGCAGCATCTCGGAATATTGGGAGCGGACGCGCGGGTTTTATGCGGCGTTTGAGTCGGACATGCGCGCGGGCGCATCCGAGGTCTACCTCCACGAAATGCCCGGCGGACAATTCACCAACCTCAAGGAACAGGCCCGCGCGCTGGGGCTGGCGGACCGCTGGCACGAGGTCGCACGCGCATACGCCGAAGTCAATCTCATGTTCGGCGACATCGTCAAGGTGACCCCGTCGTCGAAGGTCGTCGGGGACATGGCTCTGGCAATGGTTTCGGCGGGATGGTCGCGCGAGGATGTCGAGGACCCCGACAAGGAGATTTTCTTTCCCGATTCGGTTATCGGATTTTTCCGCGGCGATTTGGGCCAGCCGCCGGGAGGCTTCCCCGAGGCATTGCAAAAGAAAATACTCCAGGACAAGGAACCGTTGCAGGAGCGCCCGGGCGCGAGCCTTCCGGCAACGGACCTCGAGGCCGCCCGCGCCGAAGCGGAGAAGAAGGTCGCGCGTTCCATTACGCCCGAAGAGTTACAGTCCTATTTAATGTATCCGCGTTTGTTCGTGGAGTATGCCGAACATCGCCGCAAGTTCGGCCCCGTGTCGATACTGCCGACCTCGACCTTCTTTTACGGCATGCAGCCCGGAGAGGAGATTTCCATCGATTTGGAAGCCGGCAAGAGTCTGGTGATTCGCTGCCAGGCAATCGGCGAGACCGACGACAACGGCATGAAGCGTGTGTTTTTCGAACTCAACGGACAGCCGCGCGTTGCCCGCATTGCGGATAAATCCGCGCAGGGGAAATCAACGTCGCGCCCGCGCGCCGAAAGCAACAATCCCGACCACATCGCCGCACCGATGCCCGGCATGGTCACATCGATTGCCGTAAGTGCGGGGCGCAAGGTTCAGCGCGGCGACATTTTGCTTGCCATCGAGGCGATGAAGATGGAGACGGTCCTCCATGCCGAGCGCGACGGCGTCATCGAGCGATTGCATGTTGCACCGGGTGAACAGGTCGACGCGAAGGACCTGTTATTGGAGTATTCGCCGCAATAAGAACCGGCCGGAGGAACAAGCGCATCACGCTTCCGCCGCCGATGTGGTTAACCGTGTCGGCGCAGCCTTGCGGCGTAGAAGCCGTCCATCCCGCCGAACGCCTCGAGATGACAAGGAAGCGTGCGCAAGTCTCCTTTGGACGAGACGCACTCCTCCAGACCGTCAAGGCAGCCGGCATCAATGGTTTCACGCGTGAAGTCGGGATGCTCGCGCAAGAACACATCAATGCGCTCTTCGGACTCCTCTCTCTGCAACGAGCACACGCTGTAAACCAATACGCCGCCCTTCTCGACCATTCCGCCGGCACGCGCAAGAAGCTTTTCCTGCAACGCCGCCAGCCGCGTGAGATATTTGCCGTCCGATCCCCACTCCCTTCCCTTGCGCCGAACAACATCGGGATGGCGCCGCAGCGTCCCCGTCGCGCTGCACGGCGCGTCCAGTAAAACAAAACGCGCGGGCGCTTCGGGCTTCCACGCGAGAACGTCCGCCTCAATGATCTCGTCCGCTTGCAGCCGAAGGCGTTTGAGATTGTCGCGCAGCACATCCAGCCGCGCACCGGAACGGTCCACTGCGACCACCTTCGCGCCGTAAGCGCACAATTGCGCGCTCTTGCCCCCCGGCGCCGCGCATAATTCTATGACCCGCTCGCCGGAAACATTCCCCAGCAACCTCACGGGCAAGTTCGCGGCAACATCTTGAACCCACCAAGCCCCCTGCGCATAACCCTCCAATTGGGGGACGTTGCGCGATTCGCGCAAACGCACGGCGCCCGTCGGCAGCAACACGCCTGCAAATTTCTCGCACCAAAGCGTTCCCTCGTTGCGGTTGCGGAACTGCAGGTCCAAGGGAGGTTCGCTGCAATGAGCTTCGGCAATCTTTCCCGTCTGCTCAATGCCGTAGGCTTGCTGCCAGGACTTCAACAGAGGCGCCGGAACATTGCAGACGGGCGAGTCCGGCCCGCCGAGACGCGATTCCCCCTCGCGGATGCAATTGCGCAAAACCGCGTTCACCAGAGAGCGCAGCGGTTTCGTTTTAATGTTTTCGGCGGTTTGCTCGACAGCAACATGCACGACCGCATGAGCGGGTGTTTTTAAAAACAGCAACTGCGTGACGCCGATGCGCAATATGTTCCGCACGCGCACGGGAGGTTCCTTGCGCAAGTAAACAGCAAGCAATGCGTCTATCTCTCCCAGCCGCCGCAACGTCGCGAGAACGATGGCAACGGCAAAAGCACGGTCGGAAGACGGGAGTTTCCGGGCAGACGCATCCGCCTCGCGCAAGGACTGCTCGAGGGAACGTCCGCGCGCAAGAACATCCTCGAGAAGCTTGCACGCCAGCCGGCGCGAAGGCAGACCGGATGTTTTGGAATCTTGCCGGCTCAGAGGGAGCGCCGGACTTTAATCATATCGTCAACGACGCCCGGGTCCGCGAGCGTGGAGGTGTCCCCGAGCTCCGCAACATCATCAACGGCAATTTTACGCAGGATTCGACGCATGATTTTACCCGAGCGCGTTTTCGGCAGAGCGGGCGACCATTGGATTTGATCGGGCACGGCAATGGGACCTATCTCCTTGCGCACCCATTGGCGCAACTCCTCGCGCAACTTGTCGTCGGGAGTTTCACCGACGTTCAAGGTAACATAGGCATAAAGACTTTCGCCCTTGACCTCGTGGGGGCACCCGACGACGGCGGCTTCGGCGACTTTGCCGTGGGCGACCAGTGCGCTCTCGACCTCGGCAGTGCCGATGCGATGCCCCGAAATATTGATGACGTCATCGACGCGTCCGGTAATCCAATAGTAGCCGTCTTCGTCGCGGCGACATCCGTCTCCGGTGAAATAGCGGCCCGGATATGTCGAAAAATACGTCTTCACAAAACGCTCATGGTCGCCGTAGACGGTTCGCATTTGGCCGGGCCACGATGCCGCCAAACACAAATTTCCCTGCGTGGCGCCCTCAAGGACGTTGCCCTTGTCGTCAAGCAGTTCGGGACGCACGCCGAAGAAAGGAAGCGTCGCCGAACCGGGCTTCAATCCCGTCGCTCCCGGCAGCGGCGCAATCAGCGTCGCACCGGTCTCCGTCTGCCACCAAGTATCGATGATGGGGCAGCGTTCCTCCCCGACGACCTTGTAATACCACAGCCACGCTTCCGGATTGATGGGTTCGCCGACAGTGCCGAGCAACTGGATGGAGTCGCGCTTGCAGGCTTTGACGGGGTCTTCACCCTCCCGCATGAGGGCGCGCAAGGCCGTTGGAGCGGTGTAGAAGGTGGAAACTTGATGCTTGTCGCAGACCTGCCAGAAGCGCGATGCATCCGGATATGTCGGCACGCCCTCGAACATCATCGTCGTTGCGCCGTTGGAAAGCGGCCCGTAGACGATGTAGGAATGCCCGGTCACCCAGCCGACATCCGCCGTGCACCAGTAGATTTCGCCATCGTGATAGTCAAAGACGTATTTGTAGGTGATGGTGCTGTACACCATGTAGCCGCCGGTGGTATGCAGCACGCCCTTGGGCTTGCCGGTCGATCCCGATGTATAAAGTATGAAGAGCGGATCTTCGGCATTCATGGGTTCGGGCTTGCAGTGCGCCTTAACGTCCTTGATGGCTTCGTGATACCAGATGTCGCGCTTGGCCTTCATGTTGATATTGCCGCCGGTCCGGCGCACGACAAGCACGCCGTTAACGTCGGGGCATTGCTCAAGGGCGGCGTCGGTGTTTTCTTTCAGCGGGATGGTTTTGCCGCCGCGGACGCCCTCGTCCGCAGTGATGACGGTCGTTGCACCGCAGTCGAGAATGCGTCCGGCAAGCGCGTTGGGCGAGAACCCTCCAAACACCACCGAATGTATCGCACCGATACGGGCGCATGCGAGCATTGCGTATCCGGCTTCGGGAATCATCGGCATGTAGATAACGACGCGATCACCTCGTTTGACTCCCATGTTTTTCAGTGCGTTCGCCATGCGGCAGACATCTTCATAAAGCTGCCGGTAGGTTATCTTGCGGTCGTTTCCGGGATCGTCTCCCTCCCAGATGATTGCGACTTGGTCCCCTCGCGTATCCAGGTGGCGGTCAATGCAATTGGCACTGGCGTTGAGGATACCGTCTTCATACCAGCGGATATCGACCGCCCCGGGCGCATAAGACGCGTTGCAAACCTTCTCATACGGCTTGATCCAATCGATTCGCTTGCCTTCTCGACGCCAGAAGCCGTCGGGGTCTTCGATGCTCTCTCGATAGAGCGCTTCGTAGCCCTCCTTGTCGACCCAGGCGCGTTGCGCCCACTTACTCGGAACCGGAAAATAAGAACTCTTGCCATCCATTTTACTTACTCCCTCTGCTGTTTTGGGCACGCGCGATATACGCGTTCGACCCGATGGTTTCAATAGGAATCTTCGTGAGATGCTTTCCCGCGCACGGACCGGAAGTGCACAGCCCGTCTTCAATGCGAAAGCGTGCGCCGTGACTCGCACACACGATAGCATCACGCCCGCGCGTAAGAAAGCGGTCGGGGAAAATTTCCAGCGGCGTTCCCGCATGGGGACACCGGTTAACGTAAGCACGAGGCTTGGAATCTTTTGCCATCACCAAAAACAACGAGAATCGCTTATCGCCGTTTTCGAAGTCGATGCCCTTGGCACCGGAAGCATTGATAGCGTCAAGGGAACACAGACGCGTTCCCTGCTCGGGCGCGGCGTCCATCTCTTGCCAGTCGGGAAGGTGCATTTGTGACGGTGTCATCGCGGAATACCCTTCAGCGCACCCATGGAACAAATGCGTTTCCACTCGCCCGCACGAACCGGCTGAACCGAAAGTCTCGATTGTCGCAGCAGACTCATCTCTGCAAGGGAGGGTTCTTGCTTGATTTGTTCCAACGTGACGGGCCGGGGCATGTTGCAGACGGCGCGAACATCAACGCACTCCCATCGCGCATCCGATGTTGTGGAGTCGGGATGCGCCAGCTTGCAGACCTCAACGATTCCCATGATGCGTTTTTCCTTGACGGAATGATAGAAAAAACCGAGGTCTCCGATGTTCATGTCACGCATATGGTTGCGTGCCTGGTAATTTCGAACGCCGTCCCACTCGGCGCCGGACTTCCCCGCCTTCTGCTGGTCGTCCCAAGACCAGGTATTCGGTTCGGATTTAAACAGCCAGTAAGCCATAATGCCCGATTGTAGCAGATTCGCAGGCGTTGGAATAGACTAGCGCAATGACTTCTACGAAGGCGAAATTGGAAATCCACCTCGGCGAATGCTTGGAAGTGCTCCGGGGTTTCGCGGATGAGAGTTTCGAGCTCATCTACATAGACCCGCCTTTCAACACCGGACGGCGGCAATCGCGCAAACGCCTGCAAACTTCGCGCGACGAGGACGGCGATCGTGTCGGTTTTCAAGGTCGCCGCTATAAGAGCGTCGCGCTTGGTGAATGTTCTTTTGCCGACAAGTTCGATGACTTCCTTGCGTTTATGGAGCCGCGCCTGCGCGAGGCGCATCGGTTGCTGACGCCGAAGGGCTCTTTCTTTCTGCATATAGATTACCGCGAGGTGCACTATTGCAAAATCTTGCTCGACGAGATTTTCGGACGCGAGAGTTTCCTCAACGAAATCATCTGGGCCTATGATTACGGCGCGCGTTCGCGCAAACGCTGGTCGTCAAAGCACGACAACATTCTCTGGTATGCGAAAGACCCGAAAAATTACACTTATCGTTACAAGGATATCGACCGCATTCCCTACATGGCGCCAAGTTTGGTCACGCCCGAAAAGGCGGCGCGCGGCAAGACTCCGACGGACGTGTGGTGGCAGACAATTGTCTCGCCCAACAGCAAAGAGAAAACCGGCTACCCGACGCAAAAACCTTTGGCAATATTGGAGCGGATCGTTCGAATTCATTCGAATCCGGGGGACAGGGTTTTAGATTTTTTTGCGGGCAGCGGAACGACCGGCGAAGCGGCGCTTTCCCTTGGTCGCCATGCCGTTTTGATAGACAGCAATCCGGATGCGATTAAGATGATGAAAGAGCGGCTCTAGTTTTTTTCTGCCTGTTCAAGCCGCCACCGTGCGGCCTCTTGTTCTCGGAGCGTGAACTCCTCCGGAAATTTTAACACGGCTGCTTCAAGGGACCACTTCAAAAGACCGCACTCTTCAAGCCGCCTAAAACCGGCCTGAACCTCGCCGGAAACAACCAATTTCCTTATCGCCTCCACCGTGCCGTATTCCTTCCTCATTCCGATAAATATCGTTGGATGGTAATTTGCCCGCCTTGATTGCTCGATTGACTCGTCAATAAACTTCTCGAGTTCGGCGCTGCCGGACATCCAAGCCTCCCTTATTCCCGTCGCAACGGACGTGCGAGGAGTCGTTCGATGCCCGTATCAACGCTTTCGCCGGCAAACAACACCCCCGACAATGCTTCGATGATGGGCATGGATACGCCCAACTTTCCTCCCAGCTCGCATGCGGCCCGGGCGGTAAAAACACCCTCGCTAACCGAACGCCTCCGCTTCAGGACCTCCTCCAGGGACTCGCCCCTGCCGAGCGCCATTCCAAGCGACATGTTCCGTGAGGTTCGCGCGTTGCATGTGAGGACGAGATCGCCCAATCCGGACAACCCCATTAGCGTCTCCCTGCGGGCGCCGACGGCCGAGCCGTATTCGAGCATCTCGGCAAAACCGCGGGACAACAACGCCGCGTGTGCGTTCTCGCCTAATTCGCGCCCGATGACAATGCCGCAGGCAATTGCGAAGATATTCTTCAGCGCCCCGCCGATCTGGACGCCTGTAATGTCATCGGAAAGGTATGGACGCAGTGCCGCACCGTGCACCACTTCCATCACCGCTTTGCCCGTATCTTCGTTTTCGCACGCGACAACAAGGGCGGTGGGCAGCCCTCGCGCAACCTCTCCGGCAAGCGTCGGCCCCGACAACGCAACCGCATTGATGTCGTTGAAGATTTCGTCGAGCACCTGCGAGAGCAGTTTCAGACTTCCCTCTTCAATACCCTTGGCACAGAGGACAAGGATGGGCGAACGTTCGCCGACGCATGATGCCAGCGCCATCGCGGTGTTGCGAATGTGTTGTGCGGGAGCCGCCAGAAAGACGGCATCCGCACTCGCGACATCGGCGATATCCCCGGTTGCGCGTATGGACGGCGCGAGAGTGACGCCGGGCAGGAAGATATCATTTTCTCGTTTGCGATTGATGCTCTCGACCACTTCAGCCTCGCGCGCCCAGATGACGACTTGCCGCCCTTGCGATGCAATTGCGTTGGCGAGCGCGCTTCCCCATGCGCCCGCCCCGATGACTGCAACGGAGTCAATAGTTGCATCCTTCATGCTGTTGCTCCCTGTTCGAGTGACCAGCGCGCACGGGCGGGTGCGTCAAGAGCATCACGCCAGCCTCTCACGAGTCGTTCGGCGCCTGCCCATGCGATCATGGCACCGTTGTCGACGCACAAGGATGGCGGCGGAGCGACGAGCCGGAAACCCCACTCTTGCGCAACGGAGTCGAGCCGTTCGCGCACGGACGCATTCGCACCGACACCACCTCCCAGAACGAAACGATTGTATCCTTTCGGTGCCAGCATCTCCATTGCAACGGCGACACGCCCGGCGAGACAATCGATAACGGCGCATTGGAAGGATGCGGCAAGGTCGCTTGCCGTTGATGCATCAAGGACCTCGCCTTCCTGCTCCTGCAGCAGCCGGTTCGCAAGCCGGATGGTTGCGGTTTTGAGTCCGGAGAAGGAGAAATCCGCGCCCGGTTTTCCAAGCATTGGACGCGGAAGATCGAAACGATTGCCGTTTCCGCCGGCCGCCAAGCGTTCGAGGGCGGGTCCGCCGGGGAAGTCAAGGCGGAAAAATTTGGCAACCTTGTCGAAGACTTCACCGGCGGCATCATCAAGGGTCGTGCCGATGATGCGATAGCATCCGAGTTCTTCGACTTGAATGAGTTGCGTGTGCCCGCCGGATATGAGCAGTGCGAGATAAGGGAAGTCAACGCCGTCGGTGAGTCGAGCGGTGAGAGCGTGACCTTCGAGATGGTTGACTGCGAGGAGCGGTTTTTGCCGTGCGAGGGCCAGTGCCTTTGCGGTGGCGAGCCCGACAAGCACGCCGCCGATAAGCCCGGGTCCCGCAGTTGCGGCAAAGCCGTCAATATCATTGAAGTCGACGCCTGCTTGCGCCATTGCTTCGGCAATGACGGAATTGATGCGCTCGACGTGGGCGCGGGCGGCGATTTCGGGAACAACTCCGCCATAGGGCGCATGTTCGGCGATTTGCGCGGCGGTGACGCTTGCCAGGATTTCACCACGCCCGTCCGCATGCCGCACGACCGCCGCGGCGGTTTCATCGCAACTGGTTTCGATGCCGAGGACGACGTAGTGTGGCATATAATTTTCCGCTCATTTATCCTGCGTGTGCTAGTGTTGAGTATATGACATTTCCGTTGCGCATAGGAAGCCGGGCGAGTCGTTTGGCGTTGTTGCAGGCCGAGACTGTTGCTCGCGGCTTGCTGCATGCGCACGGGCTTGGCAAGTCTGACATCCGCCTTGAACCAATATCAACGAAGGGGGACAACATCAAGGAGAAGCCGTTGTGGGAGATGGGTGGAAAAGGCCTGTTCACCGAAAATATCGAGTCTCAATTGCTGCGTGGCGATTTGGACCTGGCGGTCCACTCGCTGAAAGACATGCCGACGAAACCGACCGACGGCTTGCGTTCGGACATTATGCTGGAGCGCGGCGACGCCCGCGATATGCTGATTGTCTCGCCGAAGAGTGATGTCGGCTCCATCAAAACATTGAAACCCGCCGGTTGTATCGGCACATGCGCACCGAGACGGATGGCACAATTATCATGGATGCGTCCGGATCTAAAAATGGTCTCCCTGCGCGGTAATGTTGAAACCCGTTTATCGAAATTGGAATCCGGCGGCATGGATGCGATCGTACTTGCGTGTGCCGGACTGGAACGGTTGGGGATTGAGCCGGGTAACGCCGTGACGCTTCCGGTGGATGAAATGCTTCCGGCTGCGGGACAGGGCGTAATCGCAATTCAATATCGCGAGAGTGACGACAGGGTGCGCGAGCTTCTGACATCCCTTCATCATCAGGAGACAGGTTTGTGCGTTGCGATAGAGAAGGGTTTTCTCGAAGCGCTGAACGGTTCGTGCGTGACTCCGGCGGGAGCATATGCACGTGCGCGCAACGAACGTTTCCATTTCACCGGGCGCCTCCTTTCGCTTGACGGAACGGAACTGCGCGAGGTTTACGAAGAGGCGGATATAACCGGCATTGATGATGCTGTTGCATTGGGTCGCCGTGCGGGAGAAGCGCTGCTCCGCCAAAGACCGCAACGCCGCGCATAAACGGATGTTGCTGGTCACCCGTCCCCAACCCGAGGCAGATATTTTGGCGGAACGCCTGCGAGGCATGGGATTCGAGACTCTCATCCAACCGATGTTGCACATTCATTTCCTTGACGACGCCGCCGCACTCACCCCCAGGGAAACTCTCCAAGCGATATTGACAACGAGCGCGAACGGTGTGCGCGCGCTGGCACGGCATCGAAAACATCTCGGCGGGGACATTCCCTTGCTTGCCATCGGCAAGGCCACGGCCCGGGAGGCCCATAGCAACGGATTCGCGCCGGTGTCGGTCGCTTCGGGAGATGCAAACTCTTTGGTCGAATTAGCAACGCAGCAATGCCGCCGGGACGCCGGAGAATTGCTGCATGTATGCGGACGTGACATTTCCGTTGATATCGTTTCGCTGTTGCAGGCGCGTGACTTTTCCGCTCGCCGCATCACCTTATATGAAGCCCGTGCCACCGAGCGCCTTGACGTCTCTGTCATTACCGCCATTCGGAAAGGGCATATCAAGGGTATTTTGTTTTATTCGCGTCGCACGGCGGAGATCTGGAACAAGCTTGTTTGCGCCGCGGGTTTGCGCGAGCACTGTATCAATATCACCGCCTACTGCCTTGCCTCGAGTGCCGCCGAAGCCGCCGCGCGCTTGCCGTTCCGAGACATCTTGACGGCACGTAATCCGGATGAAGCGGAAATATTCGCCCTCTTGGAAGCACTTGCATACAAGGGTTTGAAAGGCTAGAATTCCGGCATGGACACCCCTCCCACCGAAACGCCTCCTGCACCGAAAACGAAACCTGCCGTACCTAAGTCGAAACTCAGACCTCCGACAATTTTGTGGTTGTTGTTGGGATTGCTGGCTTTGGCTGTTGCAGTATATCTGGCATCGGATTCCCGCCGGTGGGTTGAGGCTCGTGACGCGTGGCGCGACTGGCAGAAAAGCCCGACATCAAGCCTCCACGAGCAAAAGCCCGAACCGGCGCCGGTGGCAACGAAGCCGGACGCGTCCTCAACGCCAGCATCGGCACCAGCGCCCTCCCCTGCTTCCGCGCCATCAACATCGAATGCTCCCGCGCCGTCGACACCGAAGGTGGAGCAGCAAATCCGGAAGTTAGAGCAGCAGGTTCAACAATTGCAAACAATCACGCAGCAACAACGCCAGCATATAGGCACTCTCGTGCGGCAACAAAGCCGACTGCAAACCCGCATCGGCGCGGATTCCCCCTACGCCAGGCAAGCCGCGATGGCCTTGGGATTGTTGCAACTGTCGATTGCTTCGGCAAGCGGGTCCCCTTTTGAGGCGGAACTCCAGATACTGGAAACCTTGTTGCCTGATAATCTCGATATTGCCGCATTGGAAGATTTCGCACACAGGGGCGTTGCGGGAGAAACGGCCCTGCTGTTGCGCGTTCCTTCATTGGTTACCGGGATTGCCGCCGAGCCCACGCTACGAAAAGACACTGACCTTTGGACGTGGCTGAAGAGTTGGGTGTACGGATTGGTTCGCATTCGCCGTTTGGACGCATTCGTCGGCGAAGGGCACGATTCCATACTCGCGCGGATGGAATCAGCTGCGCACAATGGTAATCTCGCAGATGCATTTGCGGAGGCAAAAAAATTGCAAAGCGCGAATGCGCCGCTCGAAGACTGGATGGAGTCGGTGCACCAGCGTCTGGAACTACGCAAGCGAATTAAGTCTTTAAGTCAAACGATTGCATCCGGAACGACGGAGAAGTAGGAGGTATCCCATGTGGCGCATGATACGCAATCTGTTGTTTT
The DNA here is from genome assembly GCA_026708545.1 of Hyphomicrobiales bacterium. Lineage (GTDB taxonomy): Bacteria > Pseudomonadota > Alphaproteobacteria > JAPOUT01 > JAPOUT01 > JAPOUT01. The sequence goes on along the minus strand of JAPOUT010000036.1, from coordinate 3,310 downwards.
TATTTATTCTGGTGATTTTTATCGCGTGGATGATTCGGGATCCCGGCATTTTACTGGTCAAGTGGCTAGGTTATGAGATCCAAACGAGTATATTTGTTGCACTGTCAATAATGGCTTTCGCGGCCATTTTATTGTTATTGCTTGCCCGGATGGTTTGGGCAAGCTTTGCTTTGCCAAAACAAATGAGCGCACGTCGCAAATCTCGTCGTTTGCAGGAGGGCTTGGGCTTTTTCTGCAATGCGATGACAGCGGCCGCAGCAGAGGATAAACCTCGAGCAATGTCCCTGGTGCGTCGCGGATTAGAGCGTATGGAGTCCGATCACGAACGCGGTGTGGGTTTGTTGCTGGCAAGCCGCATTGCCCAATTGACGGAAGATAAGAATGCGAGTGCATCGTATGCGCGCGAGATGCTGTCCCGTCCATCATTGGAATTTTTGGCATCAAGGGGTTTGTTTGAGCAGGCAATCGAACGTAATGACGACCTTGGTGCGTTGGAGTATGCGCGCAGGGCGTTGCGTTTGCACGGAAATGCCTTGTGGGCGTCTCGCGCAGTGTTCGAGCACGCGGCACAACATCGACAATGGCACGAGGCTCTCGAATGTTTGAATGCCGCCCGTCGCATAAAAGCTTTTCCACCAGAGGTAGAGCGACGCAATCGCGCAGTGGTATTATGCGCGTTGGCATTGCAGGCGGAAGAGGAAGGGCATAATGAGGAAGGTGTATCGTCGGCATTGGAGGCTGTTGGCTTATTGCCTAATTTTGTGCCTGCGGTTTCGGTCGCGGCGCGTTTGTGCGCACGGACAGGACGTATCCGCAAGGGCGAGAGAATTGTCGAAGCGGCATGGTCGAGCGCCCCGCATCCGGAGTTGGTTGACGCTTGGCTGTTGTTGCACGGAGGTGAAACGATTGAAGAGAATTTAAAACGCATAGAGAGACTCGTTAGACACAATCGCGAACATGAAGAGAGTCGGATTGCGTTGGCGCGAGCGCACCTTTTAGCGAGGGAGTATTCTTTGGTGCGTTCATTATTGACTCCCCTGTCCGATACGGATGCACCCTCGCGGCGAGTTTGTTTGCTAATGTCGGATATTGAAGACGGATTGGGCAACCGAGACGCGCGTGAAGATTGGTTGGCGCGTTCGAGGAAGGCACCTGCCGATGCGTGCTGGTACTGCGACGGTTACGCTTCGAATGTATGGCAGCCTATTTGTCCTACGAGCGGCGCATTTGATGCGATGCGCTGGGGTGTTCCGGCAGATGAACACGCCATGAGCGAGACGGGCTCTGCCCCGCAAACCACATTGAAGGGTAACGTATTAGGGAATGAATCGGGAAGTTCTTCGGTTATACTGTCTCCGCCCGATGATCCCGGGCCCGCACTTAAGGATTGACAAAGAATGGATAGCCGCTGTAGCTCAGATGGTAGAGCAACGCATTCGTAATGCGTGGGCCGGGGGTTCAAGTCCCTCCAGCGGCACCATTCTCCCTGTCACCGGCGCACATGGACGACAAAAAAAGCGCCATTTATCGCGGTTTTTACGATAACCATCGTCCGCCGGCGCCCATAATATTCGTTGACAGATGCGGGTAATTGAGGGTAAAAAATTGGGTAAGATGAGAATCGACAACCTTTTACCCACAAACTGCTGAAAAGCGCAGGCATACCCCATGAGATTAACTGATACTGTCGTGCGCAATGCCAAGCCAGCTCCAAAAGCCTACCGATTGTCTGACGGGAGGGGTTTGTACCTAGTAGTACCCACGAGAGGTAACAAATGGTGGATGTTCAGATACCGGTTCTCCGGAAAAGAAAATTCCATATCGTTTCGCCTCTATCCCGATGTTTCATTGAAATACGCACGCGAGCAGAGAGAAGAGGCAAGAGAACTGCTAGCCAGAGGCATTGACCCCAGCCAACAGAGAAAAGTTGACAAACTACAAAAAACGGAAAGTAGCCGAAACACCTTTGAAGCACTCGCGGAGGCTTGGTTTAACACCAAAAAAAAGGAATGGTCCGAAACACATCAGAAGAAGATTTCTAGCATTTTAGAGAACAAGCTCCATCCATGGATAGGCAAAACCCCCATCAGTCAGATTACCGCGCCGATTTTGTTAAAAGCGCTCCAGAAAACCGAAACGGAAGGCAAATATGAGACAGCAAAGAAGGCAAAGCAAATTGCCGGACAAGTGTTCCGCTACGGTGTTGTGACAGGCAAGGTAGAACACAATTTCGTTCCTGATTTACGCGGAGCACTGACGACACCAAAAACCAAACACATGGCGGCTATCATTGAACCTGACGAAATAGGGAAATTATTGTTAAACATAGATAATTACGAAGGGACGCCTGTAGTATGTTGCGCCTTGCGGCTTGCGCCTCTTACATTCTTGCGTCCGGGCGAGTTAAGACACGGAGAATGGACGGAAATAAAGTGGGAGAAGAAACTTTGGATAATTAGTGCCGAAAAAATGAGGAAAAGAAATGAAGAGCACATCGTGCCCTTGAGTCGGCAGTCGCTGGAAATCCTGCATTATATCAAACGCTTCACCGGAAATTACCGTTATATCTTCCCCAGTCCACGATCAAAAACCCGCCCCATGAGTGACAATGCGGTTCTTTCTGCCCTGCGAAACATGGGTTACGCAAAGGAGCAAAAGACAGGGCATGGATTTCGCGCAATGGCGAGAACCCTGCTGGACGAAGAACTTGAATTTAACACCGATTGGATCGAAATGCAGTTAGCACACGCCGTAAAAGATTCTCTCGGACGAGCCTATAACCACACGAAATATCTGAAGCAGAGGACAAAGATGATGCAGGAGTGGGCTGATTACTTGGATGACTTAAAAGAAAAAGCGAAAGCACGAGCATCTGGTTAGAATCTTCCCTCTACTAACCCCTTCAAATTCCTTCTTGGAGGTCGGCGAATTTATTGCTTTGAAGACTCTAATCAAATGCTTACTGTTTGTAGGTTAAGAGGGCTTCCGTTGCCCTTATCCGGCTTTCTTTCTGTTCGCTATCTGCTCACTGACCCACGCATCAATCTCCGACTTGACCCATGCGCTAGCCCTGCCGCCAAGAAGTTTGACGGGAGCCGGGAATTTTCCTTCGCGAACCAAGGCATGCACGATAAAGACCGCCCTATCCACACAAAGCCGTTGAAAGCCTTTCTTGGAACGAATTTCAGCGCAGTTATCGGTAATTTCGGGGTGATGACGTCACTCCATCAAAACGGAGCAAATGGTGGGAAAAATCTGTATATCTATGTGAAAAATCGCAAAACCGCAATAAACCCGCCTAGAATGGCAA
>JAPOUT010000053.1 GCA_026708545.1 Hyphomicrobiales bacterium | reverse complement strand
CTCGCTGATGAGAAAGGCTGGCGGGGTTTCGTCGGGCAACACCGGCGCTGCGGCTCCTCCGCCTCCGCCTCCGCCGCAGGCGGCCAGAAGGGCTGTTGGCAGAAGTATTGCCGCAAGGCGCAGCAAACCCGTTTGTTGATTCTTTGTGGCAATCTGTCTCATATGCCCAGTGTAGCACCCCCGTCCCGGCAATTTCAACCCTTGAATTACCCCCAAAATTTAATTGTATTGCAGGCGAAAAAGGTGCTATCAATCCCCCCGCAACCCCGTAGTATCCCGGAGAGCATACCATGAGCGACACACCCCCCGAAGACATTGACCTTAACTCCCTCAATGACGAGGAACTCGTCCAGCAGATGCACGACGACCTCTACGACGGCCTCAAAGAAGAAATCGAAGAAGCCGTCCACATCCTGCTCAAGCGCGGCTGGATGCCCTACCGCGTCCTGACCGAAGCCCTCGTCGAGGGAATGCGCATCGTCGGCATCGATTTCCGCGACGGCATCCTGTTCGTTCCCGAAGTCCTGCTTGCGGCCAACGCAATGAAGGGCGGGATGGTGATCCTGCGGCCGCTCCTCGCCGAGACCGGCGCCCCCCGTCTCGGCAAGATGGTCATCGGCACCGTAAAGGGCGACATCCACGACATCGGCAAAAACCTCGTCGGCATGATGATGGAAGGCGCGGGCTTCGATGTCATCGACATCGGCATCAACAATCCCGTCGAGGACTATCTCGCCGCCCTCGAGGAGCACGAGCCCGACATTTTGGGAATGTCCGCGCTGCTGACGACGACGATGCCCTACATGAAAGTCGTCATTGAAACGATGAAGGAGAAGGGCATCCGCGAAAATTACATCGTGCTCGTCGGAGGCGCGCCGTTGAACGAGGAATTCGCCGAGGCCATCGGAGCCGACGCCTACTGCCGCGACGCCGCCGTCGCCGTCGAGACGGCGAAGGAATTGATCGCGCGCAAGCACAACCAGATGGCCTCCGCATAGGCCCATGGCGGATCCTGCCGCGCCAACCCTCCTGATTGCGTGCGGCGCGCTGGCGCGCGAAGTGCTCGCGCTCATCGAGCGCAACGGCTGGGGCGACAGGCTCCGGCTCACCTGCCTGCCTGCCGAACTGCACAACTATCCGCGCAAGATTCCCGACGCCGTCCGCGCGCGCATCCATCGCGCCCGCGCGGACGGCTTCGAGCGCATCTTCCTGCTCTACGGCGATTGCGGCACGGGGGGGCTCCTCGACGCCGTGCTTGCCGAAGAAGGCGTCGAGCGCATCGAGGGGCCGCATTGCTATTCCTTCTTTTCCGGCAACGAGGCGTTCGCCGCGAATGCCGACGAGGATGTCACTTCCTTCTTCCTCACCGACTTCCTCGCGCGCCATTTCGACAAGCTGATATGGGAGGGGTTGAAGCTCCACAAGCACGAGGAGCTCCTGCCGCTGTACTTCGGGAACTACGAGCGCATCGTCTATATCGCGCAGGAGCATTCGGAGGAACTGCAGCGGCGCGCCGAGGAGATTGCCGCAAGGCTCAATCTCGCCTACGAGTTCCGGCCGGTCGGCTACGGCGACCTCGAGAGCACCCTTGCCGGAACGGCCGCGCAATAACCGTGTCCGGCTACAAGCGCAAGGACTTCTGGGTGTTCGGCTACGCCTCCCTGATGTGGCGTCCCGACTTTGACTATGTCGAGAAGACTCCGGCCCGGCTGTACGGCTACCACCGCTCCCTGTGCATTTCGAGCGTCGTCTACCGGGGCACGCCGAAGCGTCCCGGCCTGGTTTTCGGGCTCGAGAGCGGCGGGGCCTGCCGCGGCTGCGCGTTCCGCGTCGCTTCCGGGCGGGTGGACGAGGTTCTCGGCTATCTGCGCAAACGCGAGCTGATCACGGGCGTCTACCGGGAAAAGTACCTCCCCGTCCATTTGCTGGACGCGCGGGGCAGGACGAAGCGCAGGGCCAACGCGGTCTGTTACGCGGTCGACCCGACGCATTCGCAATATGCCGGCGGAATGAACGACGCCGCGCGCCTCGACAGGCTCTGCCGCGCAAGGGGCAAGTCCGGCGACAATCTCTCCTATGTCCGCAACACCCTCGAGTCGCTGCTCGAGATGGACGTGCACGACAGCAGTCTCATCCGCTTGTGGCGTTCCGTAGAGCGCCGTCGCACTCGATCCCGCCGCACTCGCTGAACCGCGCGAGCCTTGCGAGTTCCGCCTCCAGGCGCCCGCGCAGCCGTTCGGAGAGGAGGACGCCGGGCTCAAGCCACAGGCGTTCCATGCGCAGCACGCCTTCCTTGCGATTCGCGACGACTTCGGCGCGCCCGATGAAGCGGGAGCCTTCCAGAATCGGGAAGATGTAGTATCCGTAGCGGCGCAGCCGCTGCGGCACGAACACCTCGATGCGGTAGTCGAAGTCGAACAGGTGGCTCGTGCGTTCGCGGTTGCGAATCAGCGGATCGAACGGGCTGACGAGGCGCAGCCCCGATGGCGTCTTGTCGACGGCCTTTGCCTGCTCGAAGACGTCCTCGCGGGCGACAAGCGTCCGGGGCTTGCGCCCGCGCGCGCCGGCGACGGTGATCTCGCGCAGGCCGCTGCCGAGGTTTTTGTCGATCCATGCGCGCACGTCGGGCACGGGAACCGAGCCCCAGAAGTCGGCAATCTCGCGCGCGCTTGCAAATCCCAGCCGCTCCAGCGCGCCCGCGCATTTCCACGCGACCGTCGCCGCATCGTCGGGTGCGTCCATGCCGTCGAGATAGCGCGGGGGAATGACGCGCTCGATCAAATCGTAACGCTTTTGAAAACTCTCGCGCGCGCTGACGGCCAGTTTGCCGGTGCGCCAGAGATAATTGAGCGCTTCCTTGGACGGGCCCCATTCCCACCACCCGTCGCTTCCGCGCGCACGCTTGCCGTCGTTGAAATCCCGGGCGCGAAGCGCGCCTTCCTTTTTGATGCGCCCGAGGACATGCCGCGCGCGGGCCATGACGTTTTTGGACGCGCGCGTTCGCGCGGCCCGTCCGGATTTGTGCTCCCGCTTGAACCGGTAGCGCCAGTGGGGATAGAAGTCCATGGGAATGACGGAGGCGTCGTGCGTCCAGTGCTCGAAGAGCAGGCGTTTGCGTTCCATGAGATGCGCGAGGTCGGCGGGGCGGTAGTGCCGGTTGCGCGCGAACAGAATCATGTGGTGCGCGCGTTCGATGACGCGGATGGAATCCAGCTGCACGTAGCCGAGGCGGCGGATGATTGCGTAGAGTTCGCCTTCCTTGAGCGGGCGCGAGCGGGGGGTTGTGAATTCCTGCAGGTGCAGCAGCAGTCGCCGGGCGTCGCGGTTGGAAAGCGTCGCGGACGCGGAACTCATGTACGGGACAGTCGAGCGAGGCTTCGTATGAGGGCGATTCGCACGCTGATTCGCGCAATGAGGATGCTTGCGACGGGCACGAGCGCAAGCCAGCCGGCGTAGATTTCGCGGTTCGCGGCGGTTTCGAGAAGCGGATGGCCGGTATCGGCCCGCGCGACCGCCTCGAAGGTCGCGAGCGCAAGGAGGGTGGCGAGCACGCTTGCGCACAAGCACGGCACGAAGGTCCGCTTGCGTCCCGCCCGCGCAATGTCGCCGTTGCGCGCGCCGAGCAGATGCAGCAACTCGATGACGGGACGGTTGCCGGTGAACACCACATGCGTCGCGAGCAGCATCACCGTTATCGCAACGGCCGCGATCAGGCCGGGCACGCCGAACGCGACCGCGAGCGTCCAGCGGCGCGTTTGCTCGAGGCGTTCGCGCCAGGCGTCGTGGGTTTCCAGGACCACGCCGGGAACCTGCCGCTGGATTTCGTTTACGAGATTGCCGAGCACTTGCTTGTCGTAGACGCGCAGGCGCAAATTCACGATGGCGGGCAGTTCGAACTCTTCGCCGAGCTCTTCCGTGTCCAGCCAGGGCTCCAGGATCGCTTCGATTTCCTCCCGGGAAAGCGGCGCCGCCCTGATGACATTGGGGTTCCGTTCGGCCGCCCGGGCCGCCTGTTGCGCGGCGATCTGGGTGTCGCGTCCCTCGAGAACATCGATGCGCAGGCTCGCGCGCGACGAAATCTCCTGCGTCCAGCCGTCGACGGCATGCACCAGCAGAAGGCCGGTGCCGAGGGAGATGGCGGCGAGATAGCACATCGTGCCGACCGCGAAGAACAGCAGGATGCTCGATGCGCGCGCCGGCAAAAGCCACTGTTTTGTCAATCGCGCGGACCTCATGGCGCCTCCGTCCCCGGCAGGATCAGCCGGCCGCGCTCCAGGCGGACCAATTGCGCGTCGATGTCGTCCTGCTCGACGGGATTGTGCGTGGTGATCAGGACGGTGGTGCCGAGGCGGTTTAATTCCGCGAACAACTGCAAAAGCAGCGAGCCGACCTTCCCGTCCACGTTGCCGGTCGGTTCGTCGGCAAGCAGCAGGATCGGCCTGGCCACCACGGCGCGCGCGATGGCGACGCGCTGCCGCTCGCCGTCCGAAAGCGTCGGCGGATACGCGTCGATTCTCGTTTCGAGTCCCGTCCAGTTGATGAGCGCGCGCACGTCCGAGCGGTAGTCCCTTTCGCGCTCGCCGGCGATGGCGCGGGGCAGCGCGATGTTTTCGTAAACGCTCATGTGGTCGATCAGCCGGACGTCCTGAAACACCATTCCGATGTGCCGGCGCAGCAGCACCCGGCGGGAGCGCCAGGCATTGTGGACGGGCTGGCCGAACAGGAACATTTCGCCGTCGGACGGGCGCAGCGAGAGGAACAGAAGCTTCAGCAGGGTGCTCTTGCCCGCGCCGGACGCCCCGACGATGAAATGGAACGAGCCCCTCGGCACGGTGAAATTCACCTCGCGCAGAACCTCGGCGCTGTCGCCGTAGCGCACATTCACATTTTCGAGTCGGAGTACGTCGCTTGTCGGCATGCGCGGCTCAGGGCGTGATTGCGGGTATGCTCGAACGCAGCAGACGTTCGAAATAATTCAACTCGTCGCGCGGACGCCACGACTCCCCCATGCGGCGCAGCAACTCGCCGCGCAACTCCCGGGCGCGCTGGGGATCGAAGCTCTCGGGCACGATGTCGTCATCGGTGTTGATCGAGTCGCCGGACGCGCTGCGTCCGAGCGGGTCGTGGTCGGTTCCCGACCCGCCGCGCCGGCCTCCCCGGCCTTCGCGCCCCGCCGACCTTCCGCCGCCGCCGCGCTGGCGGAGTTCGTCGCGTGCCTCCTGCAGGCGTTCGAGGGCGTCGGCCTGCGCGCGCAGCCCTTCGCCCGATTCGCCGCGTCCGAGCCCCTCGGCCGCTTCCTCCATGGAGCCCCGGCCCTGCTGGAGCGATTCGGGCGGTGCAACGCCCTCCTGCGCCAGGTTCCCGAGCAACTCGTCGAGTCTCGAGCGCAACTGCTCCTGGAGTTCCTGCAGCTCGCGCGCCGTGTCGGAGGGAATTTCCGCGCTGTCCCCGCAGACTTCCCCGATGGGACAGGCGCGCAATTGCTCCTGGAAGGTTTGATCGAGCAGGCGCTGCTGCTCGCGTTCCAGGCTGCGCAATTCCCGGAGGGCTTCCCGTGTGGCCTGCTCCTGCGGCGTGGGTTGGGAGGGAGCGCTGAATTCGAGGTTTTGGAGGATGTCCTCCAGTTCCGAGAGGAGCTGCTGCGCCTCTTCGTAGGAACCGATGGCGGAGAGGTCGGAGATTTTCTGGAGCATCTCGGAGATTTGGTCGGCGTCGATGGTCTCCAGCACGTGCTCGCGCGTGACTTCTCCCTTGTCGATGTTGTTGCGCGCCTGCTGGGAGAGATACTGCTCCAGGATTTTCCGGAACTCCTCGAGGCGTTCGCGGATTTCGCCCTGGGGGGCCTTTTCGGCGATGGCACGCTCAAGGGCTTCGCGCGCCTGCCGCAACTGCTCTTCCAGGTCCGGAAGGTTGCCGCTCTCGGCCCGCAGCGCCATGTGCCACAGGAGCGCCCGGACTTCCTCGATCGATTCCGGGCTGCCCTTGCCGTAGCGCAATTTCCAGTAGGCGGAGCGCAGATGCAGATAGTCGGACGCGTCCAGTTCGTATTTTTCGGGGCCGATGGCAAAAGCGTCCAGCGCGCGGCCGACCCACTCGATTCTGTCGGGCCGCAGCGTCAGGTTGCGCCGCAGTTCCATGAAGGAGCGCGCGAGGAGCGTTTCGAATCCGATTTCGGGAAGGACGAAGTGGTCCTGGCGCGAATAAGCGGTTTGTCCGGCCTCGTCTTGTGCGACAAGCGTGAGGCGCACGGGAAGCCCCGCCCACGGATGCGCGGTGAGGTCGTGGTAGGCCCGCGCGGCCTCCCCCTCGCGGGACGGGCTGAGCGGCAGGGATATGTTCGCGGGCGGCGCGCTCGGAGGCCTTCCCTCGAGCCGGGCGATTTCCTGATTCGGGGGAAAGCCGGGATCAAGTTCGATGCGCGCGTGCGCGGAAGTGACCGCATAGTCGTCCTGCGTGGTGTATTCGATGCGGATGTTTCCAAGCTGCGTGAACCCGACGGGAGACACCAGCGCGATGCTCGGGGGTTGGTCGCGCAGAATCGTGAAGTTCCAGCGCACGGGTTCGCGCATTCCCGCCGCGAGCAGTTCGTATTCGCTCTCGTCGTCAAGGACGGCGCGATACTCCAAAGCGCCGGTCGGAAGAGTCTCAAGGGCTTCAAAATTCAAAGACTCAAGAGTCACGGGCGTCCTCTTGCCGGCAACCGGTTTGTCGGCAGCCGGTTTGTCGGCAGCCGGTTTGCCGTACGCCGCCCTACCGTCCGCCGGTTTGCCGCCCGCCGCCTTGCCGCCCGCCGCCTTGCCGTCCGTCGCCCTGCCGTCCGTCGCCCTGCCGTCCGTCGCCCTGCCGTCCGTCGCCCTGCCGTCCGTCGCCCTGCCGTCCGTCGCCCTGCCGTCCGTCGCCCTGCCGTCTGCAAGCGCTTCCTCTTCGGTTGCGGTCGCCTCTGCGTCTTCGTCATGTTCGTTGTGCATGGCGCGCAGAAACGCTTCGCCGCCGTCTTCGATGTGGATGACGAGTTCGCTGCCTTCGGGAACTTCCATCGTTACGGCCTCTCCCCCTTCCTCGGGCACCGCGGGGTAGAGGGGTGCGCGTCCGGTGTATGCGGGGGGCGCGACCCATATCTCAATGTTTGCCCTCGATGCGGCTTCATCAAAAGCAAAAGGCGAGAGCGCACGCCAGAAACGCTCGATGGGCTCCGTGCTGACGCCCAGCGCGGCGATTGCCAAAACCAGCGCGCCGACCCGAAGCGCGTAAGTGTCGCGCGCCGCCGGTCCCGCGCGAACGGTTCCGGTCCGCAATGCGCCCGAACGCAGCGCCCGGCTCAGTTGCGATGCCTGCCATGCCTTGTGGGCCCGCCACAAGCCGTTGTCGGTGTTGACGATTGGGACATCGCCGGCTTCGCGCAGGGGACGGTGGGCAAGGGCGTTTTCTTCTTCAATCCGTCGCGCCCGGGCATTGACTCCGGGAAAACGAAAGCGCGCCAGTCCGCCGTCGGCAAAAAACACGCTCGCCAGGAACGCGATGAGGAACACCGACAGCAGAACAACGTGCAAGTACGTCGGCAGGAGATCGAAGACGCCGCTCACGGCGGCTGCGATGAACAGCAGCAACAGACTCACCGGCATCCACAATCCGGCGCGCACGCGCTCGAAGAACACAACCCACCCCGCGCGCAGCAACGCGAATCGCAAAGACCATTTCGAGGACCACTTCAACGGTCCGGGAAGATAAGAAGGTTTTTGTTTCACTCGTTTTACCCACCTCTCACAGGGGTCATTTGGCAATATCCTCGTCAAGCCACTCGGGAATGCACTCGGGCTTGAGCATCTCATCATAATCGGGGCGCCGGTAGACCGCCGCCATTTTCGAACCCGAGACTAGCACCTCCGGCACTCTCAGGCGGCTATTATACATCGATGCGAGCGATGCGCCATAAGCACCGGCTTGCAAAATTGCCAACAAATCGCCACTTGCAAGCGGGGGCAGGGGGATGTTTCGCGCCAGCGTGTCGCTGGTCTCGCAAACGGGACCGACAACCTCGGCGGGGGAGAGGGGGGCATCCGTGCGGACCACGGGAACAATGTCGTGGTGCGCGTCATAAAGGGCGGGGCGCATCAAATCATTCATAGCGGCATCAACAATGAGGAATCGCTTGGTGCCGCTGTGCTTCTCCTGCAGCACGCGCGTCAGCAGCACGCCGGAATCGGCGACAAGGGCGCGCCCCGGTTCCAGCAACAAACGATAGGGCAGCGCGCCGAAGTGCTTGCGGATGGTATTCGCATAATCCTCGAGTTTCAGTTTTAAAGGCGCGTCGTTTTCGTAATTTGTGCCGAGACCGCCGCCGAGATCCAGCGTTTGCAAGGGGAAGCCTTTCGAGCGCATCTCCTCGGCGAGCGCGGCAAGGCGCGCAAAGGCATCGTCAAAAGGGGAGGGCTTTACGATCTGCGAGCCGATGTGCATCGCCAGGCCGACGGTTTCTATCGACGGCAGGCTTGAGGCGCGTCGGAGGAAGGTTTCGGCCTCCTGCCACGGAATCCCGAATTTGTTGTCCGTCGTGCCGGTGGTGATTTTCTTGTGGGTCTGCGCATCGATATCCGGGTTGACGCGGACGGCCACGCGCGCGGTCGTGTTCTTCGATGCGGCAATCTCCGCGAGCTGCTCAAGCTCTTCGTGTGATTCGACGTTGATCTGCGCGATGCCGGTATCAAGGGCGTAGGCAAGCTCGTCGGGCGACTTGCCCGCGCCCGAGAAGATAATCTTTCCACCCGGGATGCCGGCGGCAAGCGCGCGGTGGATTTCGCCGCGCGAGACCACGTCCGCACCCGAGCCCTGATTCGCCAGCAGGCGCAGCACCGCAAGGCTTGGATTGGCCTTGACCGAATAATGGATGGTCGCAGGGAGGTCTTTGAGGGCGTGGGTGAAGGCCTCGTATTGTGTGCGTATCCCGGCAGCAGAATAGCAGTAGCACGGGGTTTCGAAGGCATCGGCTATGGCGGACAGGGCGATGTCCTCAATATGCAGGAGATCGCCTTGATAACGGATGTGCCAGGTTGTAGGCATCGTCAGGGTGCGTGAAAACCGCTCGGTGGCGGTGGGGACTCAAGGTCCCCGCGCTTGCCGCAGGCGCTCATAACGACCAACACAAGCAACAGGGCTGTCAAGGAAAGGATAAGGCGGTGCATGGGGGCAGTATAGCACTAAGATTTGTTAAATCGGATCAATGAGACGGTATTTTGATTTGATAATATTCTTGTAATTCAGGCCACTCGTAAATGGGAGGATGAGCAGTTACACACGATATTTTTCAGCTGATGATGAGCAAGGGAGTGTTCCACACTCGCTGAACTTAGTGCACGAAGAAACGTCCTTACAAATTGTTGAGAATGCCGAGGCTTCCTTTTTAGGATTGGTTTACAGGGAGTCTATCAGGTCAGTTCTTTGCTTGAAATGCAATCTCTTATAGCAAAATCCAAACACTTAGAGAGTTTTAATAGGTTTGTGTTGCCACAACTGGACACCCGCAAAGATCTCGAAAAAGTGTATGGATGAAGAATAATTTTCTGCATGTAACCCTTGAACTTTCAGAAAATATCTTGTATAATATAAGTCTTCTCTGGTAAAGGAGAAGGTCGACTGGGCGGTTGTATGGCCATACTCGTGAGGGTAAGGCGATAGGGCGAGTTCCGGGAATCAAGGTGCTTTGGAGAAGCATGCTGGAGTTGGGTTTTGAATAATTCTCACGCTTCCAGAAGTTACTCTGCATTTTGGTAATTTAAATCACCAATTAATATATTAAACGCAGAGAGTCGAAACAATCGACTCTTGTGAACTCATATTCGATAAAATTGGTATACTACAATTAACAATTAATGTTTTAATTAGATAGGAGAAGTTATGAATATAGAAGTTATGAATATAAAAGTAAATTTCAGTTTAATTAATTTTTCACAAGAAACTAGAGAAAGTAAAAATATTAAAACAAGGATATATAAATTGCTCTTGATATTTTTGATGCTCGTTGGTTGGTTGCAACTTGACATTATATTTATATGTTGAAGTCATAAATACCCAAAATTAAAACGAAACAAAAACAGAAATTAAACATTTGGTTCGTTTTAGCTGGGCACCTGCAAAAAACCTAGAAATGTGCGTGGACGAGAATAATTTTCTGCGGTTACCGTGGATTGTGAGATAAGTTCTGTTCCAGGTTAGGGCTTTTGCGGGTGTCCAGTTTTGTGTAGAGGTTTTGTTTCGTCACTATGGCTGCTACAAGAGAGTTTTATATTTTCTTGCGCTCGAGCGAAGAATTTATCTGTTTTCATCTGAGAGTACAGAAGTGCTTGCTTTTTTTTAATTTCAAGAACATGAAGAAATGTCCGAAGTGCCCAAAAAGATCTGTCCGCAAATAAGATTGACAGACTAATCGCTATACACATGGTGACTTGTCGGAAAATAGGGTTATGGGGTGCACCGTCGGAATGACTTAATGCTATCGTGATCAAAATAAACACTAGAGAGAGGCCAGCCAACACGAACGCAAAAATTAAAATCTTGATTATCTCATGAAATTGTTCGTAAAGGTTTTCTACGATTCCCGGTGCGCGTCCTTTTTCCTCCATGGAGCCAACTAACACAGTCATAGCGGGAAACAGGCCAGCCGCCATCAATGAAATTCCCAAAACTAGAACGCGCGCGCAAGGCTCTATTGCCCTTAACGGCATGAACGCCGTTGCTGCCAGCGCAATACCAATATAAAAAAATAAAACAGCAATTCTTCGTATCATCATAGAATCGGATGGTAAATCCGCCCTTGCGTTATCCATGCTCGCATTTGCCTCATGATTTGTTCTACTGCATCATTCGGATTCAGCCAAGAACCCTCAGTATCGACGGAGACCCTTTCCGATAAACGAAGCACGCCGGCTGAGAATTTTCCTTTGGGCCCTATTAAGTCCAAATCACCGTCTTCAATATCAACATTCCGAAGATCACGATCAAGGACACTTCCCGGAAAATCAAAACGCTGACGTCCTCCCTTAACAAATACGCTGAATTTTCCCATCAAGGCCCCACCACTTGGAACGCCATCTCTTAACCCATCCACGACTCTGCTATTTATCCCCAAAAGGGTCAAGACTTCACAAACCTTCCATTGTCCTCTTGCTGATGTGCGTAGCAATATTTCACGAATAGGAGGCAATTTTTCTGTGAAGTGAAATTTTGCATTCAACTTAATATCATCATCACGGATAACACCAGATTCCTTCAATAACCAATTAAGGTAATCTTCTAACTTCCGGCTTCTTACGGTATGCGACGCAATAAATCCCACATGATTTCCTATTACCACAAAATATAGCACACCTTCTATAGGATTCTCTCCATTGGTTCTGTAAGGAACAACGGGAAAGCTTGTTGCGTTTCCACTTTTATCTACTTTGAGAGTCTGTACATCAATACCTTCTCGGTACAAAATTAGCCGACCAGAAAAAGCTTCACCATCAGGATGAATCCCCTCGAATTCATTCAACAGTGTTAGTTGATTGTTACCTTTTAAGTCGACAGTTCGCGCTTGCGCATGTTTTCCCAAGATGCGTCCATCTTTTTCTCTATTCAGTGCTGTGCGTATCATGCTCAATAATGTTATCCCTGCTTCTTCCTCTACATATCTACACGATTCAGGGTCAAAATAACGATACTGGACGACTCTCGGAGATTTCTTCATACTATAATCCCTCTACCACAATGTACGACTTGCCAGTATAGACTTAACACTAAAAAAGTGCAATATTTAAATTTATACCACTTAAACGGGTGAAAAACTTTTCATTTTTCAACAAGATGCTCTAATTAATCGGTTGCAACCGAGCGTGTGTCAGCATTGACCTGTGATAGGGATAACGTGCTAGAATGCAAGCAGGGGGAATTCGATTCTGAATTACGCAAGATGATAAGAGAAGAGCAAAACGAAGGGCAGCAACTCTGTAAGATGGTTCGCAGGCATTTGCATAACCTAGTTGCGAAAGAATCATGGATAAATCGGTTGCCGGATGATATGCAAAGCAATGTGAAAATTATTGGAAAAAGTTACAACAACGGGTGTGAAAACTGTGATTATTTGTTTTGCGTAAGATATCGCCTCATTGAAGAGATGTAAACCATGTTGCCGAGTAAACTGGACGATATTAACGAGGCATTTCTCCAGAGTGTTTGTGACGAGGGCCGGGAGGAATCCAGCAAGTTGGATTTCAAGCAGAAACTGCCCGGCACGGATGATAAAGACAAAAAGGAATTCGCTAAAGATGTTTGTGCGATGGCAAACGCAGAAGGGGGCGATATCGTTTATGGAATTGTAGAAAAGAGAGGTGCTGCAAGTCACCTTAAGGCACTTTCGTTTGAGGAAGAAAGCCCTGATATTGCCAAGCAACGGTTAATCAACATAATGGGCAGTTGGCTAGAACCGCATTTGGACGGAGTTCAATTTGAAGCAGTTCATCTGAAAAGCGGCTATGTTTTCTTGGTGCGAGTTCCGCAGTCTCCTATTGGTCCTCATTGTGTTCGAGATAGAGGCAAAAAAAGAGTATTTGTGAAACGGGAAGGCGTATTGACGAGACATCTTGACTATGAGGAATTGCGTCGAGCATTCAGCCAAAGCAACACATTGCAGAAAGAGGCGTTGAATTTTCGCACCAAGCGTCTGGAGAAAATCAAAAAGGGAGAAGTATGGGGTCCATTGAGTGAAGGGCCTTATTGTGTTTTGCATTGGATACCCATATCAACAAAAGCATTATTCGATAGTTACAGTATACGAGATGTGGATTTTTCTAAATTTATTCGTATGAAAGGTGGTGCTCAGGGGATACCAAATCAAGAAGGTATTAGATACCATTATGTCGAAGAAGATAAAGTCGTGGATGGTAGAAACGGAATTTGGAGACGACTGTTTTGGAACGCGCAAATATTTCGTTCAGGTGCATTGGAAATGGCATTTGCATTATCTTTTTTTCCTTGCACAAAAGATGAAAAAAAGTGGATGTTTCCACATCCCCTTATTGAGGACTTGCGGGGAGCGATGGATGGATTTAAGAATGGTATGTCGTCCGTTGGTTATACGGGTCGTATGATAGTAGGAGTTTCCATCTTATTCGCGGAAAAATGTGGGTTCATGAATGAACATAAGATTTCTATAACACTTCCTTACTCGGAAGGAGAGGATATTATTCTGGAAGAAGAAACGGTAGATAATTTTCAAGAGGTAAGTGATATTGTAGAGATTGAACTTCCAATTCTTAATGTTCTTTTTCAATCTTTCGGTTTGCAGGGAGCTCCTTACTACGATGAGAGTGGAAAGCGAATCCGTCTCTTCTAAAGGTATTTTTATCACCGTGTATGTTTCCTGCAAGTATCCTGCGCCTAGTTTCGATTAGAGGAGTTGTTCTGTGTTTTCTTTTCGGGAGATTGGCAGGCATCGGTATTCGTCTTTGATTTCTCCATTTCTATTCATGCGGTCTTTTATCATTTTGTAATATTTCTTATTGACTTCGCAGGACAAGAAAACCCTTTTCATTTTTTCTGTAAGCACAATCTCCGAACCACTTCCGCCGAACAGGATAAACACATTATCGCGAGGCTTTGTGGTTGCATTGATCAACATTTCCACGAGTCCCAAAGGTATCTGGCAGGAATGAAAGGTTTTGTCTTTCGATACATTCTTGACGAGGTCAAAATAGAACCAGGAGTAGGGCATCCTGCCTGTGTTACCCTCCGCGATTCGTTGTCGGATGCGGCGATCTTCAGGATTCTTGTAGGGTTGGGCAACCTGTTCTTTGTAGAAAGCGTTGTCTTTGCTTTTGGTTGCATGGAGTATGGAACGGTGCGCGGTTGTAAAGCGGCGTTTTGAATGTCCTACGTTCGTATTGTAAACCCATACATACTCCTGCAAGTCATGCGCACAATCTTCCAAGCATTTAACGCGCAAGTGAGCATTTTGCTTTGGGTAATTGATAGTGAAAAGGTTTCCGGTAGGTTTGAGGACGCGCATGGATTCGCTGATGAGTTCGGAATACCAATTGATGTATTTATCCCAGGATTGCGTATATTTTTCTCCTGCATAGTTGATTCCGACATTGTAATCAGGATCGGCATAGACGAGATCAATGCTATCGCTTGGAAGGTCTTTCAGAACATCCATAACGTCGCAGTTGAGAATTTGGTTGCGGAATTGTCTTGGCATGCGAGCCATCATTTTTCTCCCTTTAAAACATACTCGGCCTTCTTTACCAGCCGAATCGACATCATGTCATGAGGACGGGGGAAAGTATACAGGTAAAGACGGATAGAGTGTTGTTCTCTGTCGCGGAGTAGGTAACAGCCCATTATTTCACTTACCCCTTTAATAATCCCCTCAACGCTTTTTTGGTGGTAATCCAAAAAAGGATGGAAAAGTTGGTATACGGCAAAATCACGGGGAAAGCCGTTTTTTGCCTCTACAGCCACGATCTTACCATCAAGCTCAAATATTGCATCCATCTCCATCTGCAATCTTTTGACAACGATTTTTTGATTGCCGACAAGGTATGATGTCGTTATTTTTGATCTCCGTGGTAAGTACATCTTCGGGCTTATGTCTTTTCTGCCGTACAAAAAATCATAGATTATTTTTTGATTATTAACAAATGAAATGACATTGCTTTCGCTTGTATCTGTGTGATTAAGGATGCTCGGCGTGTATATCCATTCAACTTTCTCATCCTCGGTTATCTTCTCAAATTCGTGGTACCAAGTATTGGCAATCGGCATAAAGCAATGACGTCCGTTTCCCAAATGCACGACACAATAACCTTCTCTCTGCATGTCGTCTGGTAGCAAGTCCGAATTATCAATTTTGGTAAGATCAAACGGATTCTTGAATCCTGTTTGCTGGCAGATTTCCTTGACCCTATCGTTGTCAAAAACGAAAATCCCCTCATTCTTACAAGCTTGGAATAGGGTGCTCAGCGTCTTCTTCTTGTTACTCACAAAACAACATCCATATTGATTACTTCTCCGAGTCCTGTCTAGCCTTTCGGTGCGATGCCCGAAACCGTAGCATATTGTAAGATTAAAATTTTCTCAAGGCCACCCGCCAATCCCGCGTCACTTCTAACCTTTTCGTGAGGTGGTTTGCCGCCTGATTTACAGAAGGTGCTTGCCGGCGATGAATTTCCCTGAGATGGCCAAGAAAAACCGTTGGAGGGATGAGATTCGGTTTTAGCGGCGCCTATATGGCGGATTTTCAAGTGTCATTGAGTTGGCGAAAACCGCGAAAATTCGTCGCTTTCGAATGCCAGCAAACAACTTTTTTGTGTATTTTTTATTTATACTCAACTTTTGATTGCAAATATTTTTTGATCCATATACGATGTGGAGTCATTGGGAGGTGTTGGACAAATGAAGTGTAGAGGAATGGAGTAAAGTATGGAGAAAGAAATTCGCGTAATGGACGGGCAGCGCCTTTTGCGTTCGAGCATCCCAATCGTCATTGGAACAATTACAGTGGGGCAGTTAGTCGGAAAATCATCAGATGAACTGTATAAGGTTCCCAAATTCAGCCGTGAAAAGAATGAAGATGGTTACCAGAGGAATCCGTCTGATGCCCGAATCAAACAGTTAAAAGGAGCATTAGAAGCAGGAAGTGCTGATTTACCAACAGCGATTCTTCTCAACCGACGTGACTTGAAAATCGATGATTTGCACTCAAACGGAGAAGAGAGATGGTTGCCTGTCAGCACGGGGCAAGACGACCAGTTCTACATTGTCGATGGCCAGCATAGGGTGCTTGCTCTCGAGAAGGCATATAGAGAAAACCCGAATGAATGGCGGGATTACAAAATTCCTTTCGTGTGCATGATTGGCGCAGACAAAGAACAGGAGATGAAGCAGTTCTATGTCATTAATACGAAATCCAAGAAGGTGGAGACAGGTTTGGCATACAAATTACTCACCAAGCTGGCGGAAAAAGATGCTGACACTCGAGATCTTCTGGGCTTGAAGGATATTTGGATACCCGGCGGACAAACTCTAGCCGACAAACTTGGCGAAACTTCAATTTGGAAAGACTTAATCCGTTATCCC
The DNA here is from genome assembly GCA_026708545.1 of Hyphomicrobiales bacterium. Lineage (GTDB taxonomy): Bacteria > Pseudomonadota > Alphaproteobacteria > JAPOUT01 > JAPOUT01 > JAPOUT01. The sequence goes on along the minus strand of JAPOUT010000053.1, from coordinate 9,555 downwards.
AACGACGAAAAGAAAAACACTGTCGTCAAAAGCAACGCGGTGACAGCGTCTCTCAAATTTGGGTTGACTCTCGAGGCTGATGTTTTTGCCACGTTGCCAGAAGATAAGAAGCTAGAGGTTCTTGTCGCTTATTGGCAGGGGATTCGCAAAGTGTACAGGAAAGCTTTCGATGAAGTAAAAAAATATAATGTTCAGCATTCGTTGGGCGTATATGTTTTTCATATACTATTACCTCATATCGTGCGTCGCGTATACGTCCTAGGTAAAGATAAAATGTATGACCAAGATGTTTATGCAGAAATATTGAGACCCGGGCTTGAGGAATTGGAGGGCTATAATCAGGAAGGGGAACAGGTGGGTGGCCTTGACTGTTGGCGGGTCGGTGAGAAAGGAGTGACCGGCTCTTATAGCAGCGGGGCCGGACACAAGCGTCTTGCTAATGAAATCCTCAAACTAATCCAAGCAGAAGAAACAAAACAGGAAGCGGAAAGGAGGTAACAGTAAAAAATGGCGATACCCACTTATCAAGACATTATGCGTCCGCTTTTGGAATATTTGAATGGCGCGGGGGGAAGTATGGAGTTGTCTCCTCTTCGAGAGGGTCTTGTTAAAAAATTTCCTGAGATGACATCGGAAGAACTCGAGGATTATCTTGGGAATGGTGAGAAACGTTTTTTCAATCGTGTTCGTTGGGCTGTTGCTCATTTGAAACGTGCGGGGTTTTTATGTGCCTTGAAAATCGCTCACTATGAGATTACGAAAACGGGACGATCTGCGATCGCCACTAAAGCGAAGATTGACCGTAGCTACCTTATGAAACACTCCAAAGAGTATAACGAGTCGATGCAGAAATCGGTTGGGAAATCCAAACAGTCTGTAAAAACATTTAAAACGCAATCGGACCTCTTCGGTGACGAGATAACTCCCGAGGAGGAAATAGACGCGGCGATTGAAAGAAGCAACAATGCCTTGGAGGCGGAACTTTTAATACAAGCGCGCGAAATGAGTTCGGGAGGATTTGAACGCTTGGCTGTCTATTTGTTGCTGGCTATGGGGTATGGCAGTTCCGGTGATGTGGTGGGTGGCAGTGGAGACGAGGGCATTGATGGCATCGTTCGGCAAGACAAGTTAGGTGTCGATAAGATTTATGTTCAAACAAAGAGATATAAAAGGGAAAGGAGAGTTCAGCCGAAAGAGATACGAGAATTTTCTGGTTCACTAAATGAAAAGATGCAGAAAGGTATTTTCTTTACAACGTCTTCTTTTACGAAGGGTGCAAGGCAAGCTGCAGAAAAAGCGCCAAGAAGTATCGTTCTTATCGATGGCGACCAGTTGGCTAAATTGATGTTTGACTATAATGTTGGTTGCAATTCAAGAGAGCGTACGCTAAAGTCAATAGAGGAAGAATTTTTTCGGAGGAACTCCTAAATGAACAATCTGCTCATTTCGTACGAGGCGAAATCTCCCAAACAAAACAACGAGGGAGTGACACAAGCAATCCAATCTTTAGGCGATTGCGTGAAGATTAATGATTCTTTTTGGTATGTGCGTTCCGCTAAGAACGCGGCTGATGCATTGGCGGTCGTGAGCAAAGCTTGCGACCCTAACAATGCAGCCTGCGTTGTCGATGCCACAAATGAAGTTATAGCATTGGATACTACTGCTCCACTCGAGGCAATGAGCGCTATCCGACATAATTGGAATAAAGGACTTGCCTAAACGTTGTGGGTATAGTATTAATTCTAACGAGAGTAGAAACAGGAGGGCTTTTTCATGCTTCAATACAGAATTAGCGTTTTTATAAGTCATTCGTGGGGTTATGAAGGACACTACAATACTTTGCGGTCTTGGCTTTTTGATAAACCAGGGGTGGTGCAAAGTCGACGGCCAATAATAGGTCGCACTTTACTGTACTTCCGTGATAATTCCGTTCCAAAAGATGATCCTATCCACACGGGTGGTAGCGATTATGAACTTGAGAATGCGATTTTTACTAAGATACTCCATAGCGATGTAATTGTTATTCCTACGGGAATGTACGCGGAGCACAGCGAGTGGATTAAGAGGGAAATCAACCTTGCAATTCGCTGCCGAAGACCTAAATTGGCGGTGGATCTTTGGGGGCAAAAGAGATCTGCCAGTGTTGTTCGAAACAATGCTGATGAAGAAGCTGGATGGAACAGGAAGAGTGTTATTGACAAAATTTGGCAGCTCTATAATCGTCCAGCACAGCAACTCAAAAATAGCCCACTATCATGAAAGAAAAAGAAGAGCTTCTAAAAATATATGAAATGTATGTTGCAACAGTCACAGCACAGGAGCAACGGCGTTATCAGATAGTAGCGGTCTACTCGACTTTGGTGGCAGGCGCCTGGGCTGTTTTAGCTACAGGTAACACATCACATCAAACATTAATAATTACAGGTATTTGCGTTATTAGTTTGGTTTGGGCTTTTACTGTTTGTGCTTTTAAAAGATTAGCGGACGCAAAATTTTCTGTCATTCTTGAAATCGAAAAAAAATTTTTAATTCAACCTTTTCTCCAAGAATGGGAATATGAGAAAAAGAGTAAACCTTGTTCTTTGAGATTGTCGCGACTGGATGGAATTGTTCCATGGATTTTATTTGCCTCTGCATTTATCTATCAGGGAGTGCACTGCTTAATAGCTTTGTGTTCCTAATAGTTACAAATGCAGTTAGGCGCGTAAACTTGGAGCGTCAGGCGGAAGAGTTGAGGCAGCGTTTGAGGAAGGCAGCGTCTCTCCGAGCGAACCTGTCTACTCACGCCCAGCCGTTCACAATTACGACACCGCTATTCCAGTCCCAAGGGCTACGAATATCCGTTCTCGTGTCACACTCGACAGCGACATAAACATGACCAACTCCATCCTGAATTTTCTAGTTTATCATTTCCGTACCAACGTCACCAGCAACCTCGTGTGAGCGGGCCGATAATACCACACTCATCTCCTGGTAATCTGCAACACCTCTGCGGTGAGTATAGTCCAAATAGCGGACATCCGAATTTACCTGTGCATTTATCTCATGCGGGGAAGCGTCTCATCCTTCCCATATTCCTTGTGCATCTATCTAAGCGTGAACAAATCCACGATAAACATCTCTGCACTTTCGATATCACATATCTCGTCGGTCTGCTCTTCAATTGTCCTCAAAGGTTGGAATGTTCTTTTCGTTTATGTTTCCGACATCTTTGCGAAGATGTACTATGAACTCATCCTTCGGGAGCAGGGTGTAGCTACTTGGGGAAGTGGCTTTATCATGATGCACGTGTGCCGAATAATTTTTGAAGTAATCAAACACGAAGTCCTCAATCGTATGTGGCAATTTTGTCGGCCAAGCGTTTATCTGCCGAGCGACAACGAATCCATGCCGTGCAATTCATCTACAAGCCAATAAATTGAACCCGCAAGCGCAGATGGTGACACGGATTCGTCTCTCGCATGATGGTTGCATCGTGCCTTAAGGTATCCGTACGCGAAGCGGTGAAGTCGATGTAAGTTTCAAAATGCGGGATACCGTCCGCACCGATATAGTTGAACACGTTTTTGTCTTCATAACGGGCGGTCCTTTCGATGTTGCTGCCGGGGTTACGAGACACCAGAACATCGCCTGTGCACAAGTCTGCGCGTGCCGTATTGCCATTGAAGTTGCCAGCATAACGTCTGCCTGCTTACATGAGCGTATCTATCGCGGCAGCATTGGCGGAATTATGGCCTCGGTGCAGGAAAGTCCACGCTGCTCAACTGAAGCCGCTCATGCGCTTGTCTCGCGAAACTTCAATCTCCACCATCTTACTGTTGGCGTAGCGATGATAGAGCGAGGGAGTATTCGTGTTTCTGGGTTCCTGTGGTAGCATCGCCTTCGTCCAACTCAATATCGGGCTTGCAAGAGGGGGGCACATTGTCCATCGCCAGGGTTATATCAATCGCCTCTCGTGATTTCTGTCGACGCTACAAACCAATTCCCTAAACGTTTGGTAAATGCTATACTTTCAACCATGAGCGGCAGCGAAAATATCCGCAATTTCTCCATTATCGCGCATATCGACCACGGTAAATCGACCCTTGCCGACAGGTTGATACAGACCTGCGGAGGACTCTCTGAGCGCGAGATGAAGGAGCAAGTTCTTGATAGCATGGACCTCGAACGTGAGCGGGGCATCACCATTAAGGCGCAAACCGTCCGGCTTGACTATACCGCTCCCGACGGTACACGCTATCAACTCAACCTCATCGATACGCCAGGACATGTCGACTTCGCCTATGAAGTTTCGCGATCGCTTGCCGCTTGTGAAGGCTCATTGTTGCTGGTAGATGCGTCCCAAGGCGTTGAAGCCCAGTCCCTCGCCAATGCCTATCAGGCTATTGAGGCCAATCATGAAATCATCCCCGTCCTCAACAAAATTGATCTTCCAGCCGCCGATTGTGACAGGGCGCGGGCGCAAATAGAACAAGTCATCGGACTGCCTGCTGGAGATGCCGTTGAAATCTCCGCTAAGACGGGTTTCGGCATTGACGCGCTTCTCGAGGTAATCGTCAAACGCTTGCCCCCGCCCGAAGGCTCGCGTGAGGACCCACTCCAGGCCATGGTCGTTGATAGTTGGTATGACCCTTATATTGGAGTCGTAGTTCTCACACGCATCATGGGTGGTATGTTGCGTAAGGGTATGAAAATCAAAATGCTCTCGACCGGAGTTTCCTACGTTATCGATAATGTCGGTGTTTTCCGGCCGAAAAAGGAGATGGTCGAAACGCTCTCTGCCGGCGAATTGGGATTCTTCACCGCGGCTATCAAACAGGCGTCCGACGTTCGAGTCGGCGATACGCTCTGCGATGAAAAGAAACCGGTTCAGCCCCTCGAAGGATTCAAACCCGCCACGCAAGTAGTCTTTTGCGGATTCTTTCCTATTGATGCGGGCGATTTTCCCGCATTGAAAGAGTCGTTGGCGAGATTGCGTTTGAATGATGCCAGTTTCTTTTACGAGATGGAAAGTTCTGCCGCTCTGGGTTTTGGTTTTCGGTGCGGGTTTCTCGGATTGCTCCATCTTGAGATTTTGCGCGACCGGATTGAGCGTGAATATAACATCGCGTTGCTAACGACCGCTCCCAGCGTCATCTACCATGTGTTCTTGACGGACGGTAAAATGCTTGAACTTCACAACCCCGCCGATCTTCCTGCGCCAAACTACATCACCCGAATCGAAGAGCCTTGGGTGCGGGTTTCTATACTGGTGCCGGGGGAATATCTTGGGGTCGTGCTCAAACTTTGTCAGGAAAGGCGAGGGCGCCAGCAAGACCTTGCACATGTTGAGGGGCGCGCAATGTTAACTTACGACTTACCCCTCTCCGAAATGATGCTCGATTTCTACGATAAACTCAAATCCGTCACACGCGGATATGCGGGATTTGATTATTCCATGCTCGACTATCAACCAGGCGACTTATCGCGACTTGACATCCTCGTCAACGGCGAGGTTGTTGACGCGCTCTCGACTATCGTCCATAAAAATGCCGCATTCAACCGGGGTAGGAGCATTTGCGAGAAACTCAAGGACCTCATTCCTCGTCACATGTTTAAAATTCCGTTACAGGCCGCAGTGGGTTCGCGTATCATTGCCCGTGAGACCATCGCTGCGTTGCGTAAAGACGTTACCGCTAAATGCTATGGTGGTGATGTCACACGCAAGCGCAAACTTCTCGAAAAACAGAAGGCAGGTAAAAGAAAAATGCGAAAGTTTGGCAAAGTCGAAATTCCGCAAGAGGCCTTCCTCAAAGCCTTGCGCATCGAAGACGAATAGAAAGACAGTATTGAAAACAATGAGAAACAAGCAAGCAGATTGAACGCTTGTCAGTGTTTTGGGTATGGGCAGGCCTTCGACCTAGCTGATGAGGCTCTTGTAAAATTCACAACGACTGCCTTGCCGTTGATGTAATAACCAACGGAATCATCATAATGGAGGGGTGTTGAATTGAAAACGTCACAAATGTCTACTTTTGCACCATCTCTGATAGCCCTATCCACTTCATGCTTATCTGTAACGCGCTTCCAAAACCTTTTACCTAAAAATTTTTTGCTTGGACCTATATTACCCTTTGTTTATTGAAGCTTTATCTCCGTTCTACAATCTAATCAGGGGACGGCAAATACGCTGTGTCAGCAACAATAAACTAACCTCATTGCCAATATTCTCAAGGTTAAAATCATTCAACCTACTCTAGTGTTTCCAAATCCTTCACGCCCAAACTTGGGCGAAACGCTGGATGGATTACAAAAATCGGTTCCTCGGTGTAATTATCTCGCATTAAAATTTTAAGACGGTCTATGTCGTAACTTTCAGTATGGATGTAGGCAACATCTTTATCTCGTTTCTGGACTCCAAGAATCGAGTGCCACATTAGAAGCTCAATAGATTTTTCAATATCAATATCTTTGAATCTGTATTGTCTTATGAGATCTACAATCCTACTGTATTTAAGCTTACTCGTACAGCCAATGAATATATATGGAAGGTCTTTTCCTTCAGGAAATACATCACGCAATTCGTAATTAATGTCTGTTACAAGATAATCGGAAAATGTTGAAAGTCCATTGATGATGTCTTCTTCTTGGATCTTCATGTTACCTTGATTAACCGCAAATCCTCTGCAATGATTGATTAAACTTAGCAAAAATCTAGGCCTCATAAGAGAATTGTTAAGAAAGTGATCTAACGAATCCTCTCCCGCAACTCTTGGCACACAAAACTCATTCCAATGATCAGAAAAAGATAAATTATTTTTGGCGTAATTTGCTTCAAACCGACGTTGTAGCACTTCACATAATAAATCCTTTTTTATCCAATCTAGGGAGGCGCGCGTTTCCTTTCCATGATCTGAAGTTCTTTCTGACAATAACTTGAAAACATCATTTCGGATGAATATGATCGTGTGGCACTCAGGTCCTTTTCTTCCAATTTGTCGCTCTAATTTTTTACTTGCATCCAGTAGAGTTCGTATTATCACGGTATCTTCATTTGAAATCCCCTTGGTTGACCACCCTTTATCAAGGTTGTCGAACAGCAGCCATAATCCCCCTTTGAACGAGAGATAGTTTACTACTTGTTCTTTTAATTGGCGGATATTTTTGTCAAAAATAATTTTAGTGATCTGTTCATCGCTCAAATGTAAGTTCTTTTCTTCGGTGTTATAAGAATTAGAAAGCCGCCGGGAAATATTTGCGACCAGAGATCCGAGACGTTCAGAAAAATTTGCACGTTGTTCAAAATTATCCTGACCATAGGTCGCATACAGTTCTTCGAATGGTTTGATTAACTTCGGATCACGTCCGTAAACATTTAAGTCATTTTTGATGATTTTGTAACACACCTCTAGTAGAAGTAAATATTCCCAGAACGCTACCAGAGTGTGTTCTTTGGTGCCGTCATCGAGCATGCTGAGGACTTTGTTCTTGAGCTTAAGTAACTGATACCCTTCAGGCATTAAGTCCAATACTATCTTGCTTTTATCTCTTCGCAAATGATCCCTTAATTGAAAAAATAGAGCCGTCTTACCAGATCCCTTCCGTCCTTCAACAACACGAGCATTGCCATGCAGTGCCCGATAAAATGGGTCAGTCAAAACATAATATTTGTTAAGGTAATTAATTTCATCTTCTGCAACAGTGGATCCCAAGTCTAGTTTAGATAAGGGGTTTAAGTTTTCATTAACTAGCGATACACTCTTCCCTGTTTCTCCAAAAACATCTACTGCAAAGTCTCTAATGATTCGAGAGAGTTGATCTTTGTTTTGCCAATGTTTGACGTAGTCACGGAAATTCACGGGAAGTTTGCCGTTTCCATTTTGTATCATAAGGGTGACACGACCCATACCTTTGGCTAATCCTGCTATAAATGATGCGCGAAGGTTGTGCAGTTCCGCTTCACGCATTTCATGTGTTAGGAATGGTATGACCACGCCGTATGACGATGACACTTTTTCAACTGCTTCGGAAACAGGAAGACGTGATTGTTCCGATGGATCAAAATTTTTAAAGCGATTATGATTCCTTATAAGTGAAACAACATCCCTCCAAGAGTCAGTTGCTACTGGGGGAGAGAGTAGGTAAAATGGCACGTTTTTGTCAGGCAGTTGGGAAATTTCGTAAGGTCTAGGGTCCTTAATACTTTTTAAAAATTTATAAAGTTCTTCAGAATTTGAAATGTATTCCGTTAGTATGGTATCAAAGAATATTGAATTAAAAATTTTCTCTTTATCCGGTTCGATGGCATTGTTAACGATTGGAATAACTCTTTTCCTGCTTCCAAACGCATAACCGATTTCATAAAACACGTTAGCGTTTGCCACCGTCATATCGGCCACAAGACATTGTGCTTGCTCAATCTGTTTAATGATAGGATTAATGATAGAATCACCAAATTGATCGTTTTGTCTCCAAGATTGAAATGGACGTATACCGTCAACCGAATCAAATTTTTTAACCGCCCGCTCAATCGTTTCACCAATCGAAGGAAGTTGTGATGAATAAGATACAAAACCCACTAACTTTGACATCATAGTTTTCCTGTTCAAGTTTGTACTACAATGCAAGATCATCCCAGAAACAAGTAAGACGAACCAGCACGAGGGCAAAGGTAGCACAACGAGTAAAGTAATTCCATAGAATTTGGAGATAAATCACGGGCTCTTTTCTGCCAAGCAATAAAAAGCAAGTCTCCGAAACAGCCTTTACATCGAAGGTGGATAGTGTGGTGTTTCCACCGAATGATTGTTCCAGTGTAAGGGATGTTTTCTTCGGCCAATTTCACCGGACAAACTTGTCGTCAGGAAACCTTTCTCCCTAGATTCTATCACGCACACGGCATTGATATTTTGCTGTTTGACTACGGTGCTTTTAACCGCGTCAACAACGAGCAATGTGTTGCCCTTAGGAGAGGAAAACGCCACTCTCTCATCATCAAAAACTATTCACAACCGAGCAGACATATATTCGAAAGGATCAAGACCCGGTCCCGGGTAAGGTTCAGGAGAATCCAATCCGGGCTCCGAGCCATCCGTTGAGATAAGCGGGACCGTATCTCGTTCATCGTTTTGCCGTTCGTAACGGATACATAGATAAACCATGACCGCCATATCTCCCTTTCAGATTAATTTTACATCTTTTAATTGATGACGATGAGTTGTTGAATAACCGTAGCACTCTTTCAAAATTTGCGATGAATTAAGCAGGAGTGTATTTTTTATACTTTTGAAAACTTGGGTTTAGGATTCACGACTAAAACACTTAAGAGGTCACGTAATCGATGGATTTTTATTATTGTTTTTATTGGGTATCGTCACTTGGGTTTCACCATATCTATAATATCCCTCATGGATTTAAGGGTATGTCCATCCATAGCTAATGTCTCTTTTTCTGTGTTGCTATATTGTTGACCAAATAAACGCTTACTGATATCTTTTCTAAGATTATTGCGTTCATCTGGAGGAAGAGATTCTATAAATGGACCAATTGCCATCATCTCCAAAGAGAACCAACGAG
>JAPOUT010000134.1 GCA_026708545.1 Hyphomicrobiales bacterium | reverse complement strand
CCTTCAAAGGCACCAATACCCCCATCCTAGAAAATAAAAAAAAAAAAAAACAACCGCTTTTTTCCGAGATTGTTGAGATTCAGCTGAAAAACGGCTTATACACTGCATCAACGGCTATCAAAGACCACCGACCGCGCATCAAGAATCCCGAAATCTACCTACATTTCCCCGCCTGATTCCCCATCGATTCGCAAAGAAAACCGTCCATTTTCCGGCAAAAATCCAACTGATTCGCTTAAAACCCGCATAATTTCCCCTCTGGCATATCAAGGACGTTTCTATCCCTGCCATGTAAGTCCGGGAAAAAGCTTGAAATTTCGTCAGAACCGGGACGTGATGGCTATGTCGTTTGCAGACCAACCCAAAGGGAATTCGCCCCGCACTTCTTCATTGATTTGCGGGGCGAATTTTAACGGCTTCGCTATAAAAGGAGACCAGTAATGACAAACAACGCTCTCAACGGCAACGGTAAGATTCACAACGGCATTCATAACGCTATCAATGACACGCAAGAGACCTGTGGCTTCATCGAGGAACTGGTCGAGAAGTGCGCCAACAATCCCGGCTATGTCTTTGCTCCCGAAGTTATGGCGCGACCAGCGTTCGAAACTCTCCGCCGCACAATTCCCCTTCCATTAACGGGCAGGGAAGGCTAACAATCTTTTGCCTCCATCGTTACCTCATCGCGCAAAAGCGCGGCAAGACGATAGAATCCGTGAACCATCTTCGAATAGGGAAGCAGTACAAATAATGTGAGCACCGACCCAAGATGCAGGGCGAGCAGTCCGGGAACCAATGTTGTGCCCGTTGCGGCATAAAGCCCAAGTCCGGTTGCACTCACCAAGAATAAGAGCGCGATAAACGACATTTCAGCACCCCAGACAGTGCGAGCGCCGAGTTTGGGGTCAGACTTAATCTTAAGCCATGCGAGACCTGCCGTTCCGAAACAAAGCAGAACACCACCCGGAATACCGAGAAGTTTTGGAGCACTTAGCAAACCATAGGGGGCTGGCATATCGAAGAAATAGTGCATGATAGTGCCGGAGCATGTGGAGGCGAAGCACAGCATGAAGCCATAAAAAGTCGCGTGATGGAACCAAGTACGCATATGCGTGAAACGATCTTCATCCTCAAAATTGCAACCGTCACCATGCCCTCCCGATAGGTTCTTCATCCGGACGGCGGAAACAAACGCAGCCCTGAAATGTCTCCACGAAGGCCAACCGACTGCGCCAACGGCAGACCAGTAACGGCGCATCGATATGCCCATCGCCGCGAGTGGAAAAACAAATGCGGGCACAAATATGCCAACCATAAGACCGTGGGACATATAAGCGTAGAACCCGTCTCCCGAAACCGGACGGAGCGCTTGAGCCATGACAAAAATGAACGTTATGGCAAGCACGAGCAGACTGGCTATGACCACGCCGGAGCGGTCAAAAAGCCGGGCAAGGCCGTTCGGCCATGCAAACCGCTGCCAGCTCTCCTGACGCACATCGGCAAGAATGCCCGGGACGTTCAGCGCAAATTCATGGGGTTCAATATACGGACATGCGTAGTAGCAACCACGGCAGTTATGGCAGAGATTGGCCAGTTGCATGATGTCGCCGTCGGTGAACACTCGTTCGCGGGTGATAGCAGGGAATACCGAACAATACCCCTCACAATAGCGACAGGCATTGCAAATCTCTATCTGGCGACGAGCATCTTCAAAAAGATCAAGCGACATAGCTACTGGCACCTTTCCCCGCGAGTTTTCCAAACACCGTTCCTATAGTCATTCCGAATCCGGCAAGATAACCCTGCCCAAGGATCGAGCCGGCCATAATCTCGCCGGCAGCCCAAAGATTGTCCACGGGTTTCGCTGGACCTTGAACTCGGGCTGTTTCATCCACGCGCAGTCCCAGATAGGTGAAAGTCACGCCTGGCCGGAGTTCATAGCCGTAGAATGGCGGGTCCGTGATGGGTCGCGCCCAGTTGGTCTTGGGCGGTGAAATACCGTCAGTACCCAGGCAATCGGGCTCGGTCGGATGAAATGCCCCGTCCCTGCAGGCGACATTGAATTCATCAATAGTTCGGCAGAGTTCCTGCGCGGGCAGACCAAGCCGTTGTCCCAAGTCTTCAACAGTATCTGCCTTGGTTGGTGGAAACACCGACGGCATGAAAAGATTCAGAGACTTGGCATCAATAATCGCATAAGCCACCTGGTCGGGCTGGTCCGCCACTAAGCGCCCCCAGATAGCATAACGTTTTGGCCAAACATCCTCGCCCTCGTCATAGAAGCGCTTGGCTTTGTTGTTCACCACGATTGAGAAGGGAACACAATCAAGTCGGGTCACAATGCCGCCATCATACTTTGGCGCACGCCCATCGATAGCAACCGCGTGACACTGGGTAGGGTCACCGACGCTTTCCATTCCTTGGTTCAGTAAATCGCGCAAAACAACGCCACGATTATAGGGTGTGCCGCGAACCAGAAAGTTCCGTGCTACGGGTCCCCAAGCGTCGGCAAGCCAATCAAGATTCGCCTCAAATCCTCCGGAAGCCACCACTACCGCCCGAGGTGATATCCGAACATGCTGACCGCCAATATCTGCATCCACATATTGAATACCGGCACCGTCATATTCTAGGTGGGTGACCTCTGCGTTGTAGACTATTTCCACGCCTATATCCGCGGCGACTCGATAATAAGCATTCACCAAGGCTCTGCCGCCGCCGAGAAAGAAGGCGTTGCTTTTGGACAAGGACAATGTTCCCGAAAGCGTGGCCTGGAATCTGACTCCGTGCTCCTCCATCCATTGATAACAACGTTCGGATTCCAAGATGGTCATTCGCGCCAACGATTCGTCGGTCTTTCCCGCTGTGACTTCAAGAAGATCGGCGAAATACTCTTCTTCGCCATAGCTGCCAACAAGGACGCCTTTGGGATTGTCGTGCATGCAGCGAAAATTCCTTGTATGTCGGGAATTGCCGCCGCGATAGGGCTTGGGAGCGGATTCAAGAACTAACACGGACGCGCCGGCTTCCCGCGCCGTGATGGCTGCGCACAATGCAGCGTTCCCGCCGCCGACAATCAGAATATCTAAATCAAGACTTACATCCGCGCCCATGACACCTCACCGCGAAAGCCCGAAGCACCGGTCGTGGAATGTCCGTGCATCCAGAATTCTATCGACCATATATGTGCTGATGCATGTAAAATTCATAAATTCTTCGCTAGATAAACCGAAAGGGCGGAGACTCGACTCACACGGATTGAAATGGCCATCATACACTCGGAAGTTCCGATACGATACCGATTGCGAGCTATGTGCCGATGATCCGCATCGCCCTTGCCTTGGCGCGGCACCAATCATCAAATTTTTCTAGCGAACACCTCAGGATTAATCATGTTGGATGGCTTCCCGTTCGCAAAATCCCTTACCTGCTGGAATATGTCGGTAAATTGCAGATTGAATTCATCCTCTGTCACATAGCCGATATGAGGCGTCGGCAGCACGTTGGGGTGGTTGAGAAGAATGCTGTTCGTATCCCGCAAAGGCTCTTGGTCATAGACATCGACCGCCGCAAAAATCCGGTCTCGGGCGATTTCGGCTTCCAGCGCACCGGGAGCGATGAGTCCCGAACGCGAGGTATTGACCAAAAGGCTTCCAACTCTCATCGCGGCAAGATCGTCAGCGGTGATAATTGCTTTTGTGCTGGGTTTCAGCCGTACATGGAGACTCACGACGTCGCAGTTTGAGAAAAAAGATTCGCGGCTTGCCGCCTGTTTGCGGCCGTCGGCATTAAGACGCTTCAATCCGTCATCCGATGCCCACCATTGTACATTGACTCCCATGGATTCTGCATAATCGGCGACAGCCCGGGCAATCCTTCCATAGCCATAAAGTCCAAGCGTCCGTCCCCGAAAAGTTTTGCCAACTCCCATCTGCCAATTGCCTTGCCGAAGTGAATTCACCTGCTGGGGAATCTGTCTGAGGCTTGCCAGGATGAGCGTCAGCGTCAATTCAGCCGCCGCATAGGATGGCGTGTCGGCATGCATATTGGAGCAAAGCAAAACACCGTTGCGAGTGCACGCCTCCACATCAATGTGAGGATACACACTGCGTTGGGATATCAGTTTCAGGTTGGGGGTCCGAGACAACAGGTCTTCGGTAATCGCTGTCCGCTCGCGAAACAATACCAGGGCCTCGGCGTCTTGGACACGTTCAGCCAAACGTTCAGGATTGGGCTCGTGGTCGGTCCAAACAGTAACATCGTCGCCATCAAGCAATTTGAAGCAAGACAAGTTGCGGAGCGTGCCAAACCAGTCGTCAAGAATATGAATTTTCACTTTTCCTCCCCATTTCTTTCTTCGCATTTGCATCTTGTTTCAAGATTCATGATTACGCTTCCTGCATCAGATTTCCGGGCACGAACACGTTGCCCGAAGCAAGTTTTCTCGCAGTTCGCGTCAAGCCGGCCGATTGAATACTGATGTCGCTGCCTTGGCGCTCATAAATCATAGACACATAAAGCTTGCCCACGGGATGTTCCAGCGCAAGGGTTGCAGGGCCTGCGTCGTTTGAAGCATGAAGGCCTTCTGCAACCGTGCCCGGGCTAAGAAGGCATGCAGCCATGCATTGCGACCCGGTCACCGCCAGCGTCGGATGACAGTTCCAAGGCATAAAATACCTCACAGTAGCCGCTCCGCCTTCTCGTGCCGGAGCAAACAGTCCGAATTTGGGAGTTACGGACTTGGATACATCGCCCATGCCCATAAGTTGGCCCGCTGCAATCCGCACGGCCTCCATACGTTTCATTAACTCTTGATTGGCATCAAGTTCCTCAACGGTCTCATAGCCGGTCACGCCAAAGGACCCGGCGCGCGCCATGACCATGGGCATGGCGACATCCATACAACTCACCTCCACGCCATCAACGACATCCTTCCGGTTGCCGGTTGGAAATAACGCACCCGTGGAGCCACCTACAGTATCCATGAATTGTAACTCCACCGGCGCGGCCGTTCCGGGAACCCCGTCAATTCTAGCGTCGCCCGCATAAGCCACAGCACCATCCGGCGTCTGAACGCGCGCCAGCACTTTTGCGCCAGTATTAACAGCACGGATGCGGACGTCGGTCACGTCGCCCTGGACCGGAATCATGCCCATTTCAATCGCCGCGGGCCCTACGCCGACCAGTATGTTTCCACAAGTTGGCTTAAAGTCGACTGTCCGGTCGTCAACACTCACCTGGGCAAAGAAATAATCCACATCGGCCCAATCATCATCGGCTTGCGAGAGCATGGCCACTTTGGTGGTAACCGCAACGCCGCCACCGATTCCGTCAATGTTGAATTTGTGCCCGGATCCCACCATGGCCACCAAGATGCGAGCTAGTTGGTCCCGGTTTTCGGGAAGATCCTGTCGACGCAGATACGGGCCGCGGGATGTCCCTCCGCGCATAAACCAAAAGGGAATTCCAACCTGATCCATCAGACCTGTTGCCCCGTGCCGGCCAGCGGAATACCCGAATGCTTTAGAGAAACTATCTCCAAAATGCGCAAAACAGTTCCCTCTCTAGTTTCATACCAAAAAGTGTTCATGTAAGCGGCCAGGGGAGTTGTATGAATTCCTGCAAAAGGCCGGCGGGAAAATTACGGTTTAACATCCAGCCCATAGCCATCATGAAGCACAAACCCGCAACCGTGTAAACTACAGAGAATATTTGGCTACGCCCCGATCTGAATATCAGGAAAAACAATAAAAAAATCGCCAAGGCAATAATGAATCCCAGCAGGGACGTCAGGATCAGCAGACCGGCAAACCAGGCTAGCGTTCCCCAGAGTCCGCGAATATTCTCCCGGTCTTCACTCACGCTTCGGTCGGCAAAAAGCGGATCGGTTTCCGGCTTGAATTTCGCTTGGACAAGCAATACAAGGCAGCATGCCAACGATACCCCGCCCACAAACATCGGGAACACGCGGTCGTCATGGGCGGAGGAGGGGATCATGGCGGCATCAATGAAGGCAACCAACAGATAAACCGAAATGCAAAGCAGAAAAATAAGCGGCACTCGCTTGTCGCCCGAGGCCACCGCGCCTTCGGCCCTAATGTTCTTGGCTTGGCGCAGCCCAAAGACTACCGAGACAATTGTGAGAATCACAAGAACGATGGTAATGGGGGAAAAGATATATTCCAGCCCGTTTTCAATGCCCGCGCGGAAACGCGATGAGGCAATTTGAACGGCTTGGTTGGCGTAAGCCTCCGCGGGATTTGAGAGAACAAAACCAATAAGAAATGCGGGTCTGGACCAATCAAAGCGCCGCATCATGATTCCCAGCAATCCGATCACAAACAAGGCAAGTAGATCCATGATGTCTTGACCGGACTGGAAAGCCGCAAAGGCGATGAGCATGAAAAGAAAAGGCGCTAAAAGATTGAAAGGAATCAGAGTCAAGCGGGCAATGCCTCCTGACGCAAGAATCGATATCAATGTGCCGAGTACATTGGCCAGCGCCAACAGCCAGACGATGGCATAAGTAATATCAAGGTTGGTCTTGAGCATGGAAGGGCCAACTTCAACGTTTCCGGAGCCAAGCAGGGCTACCGCGCCAATAAAAATCGCCATGGAGCCTGATCCGGGAATGCCGAACAGGAGTGTGGGCACAAAGCCTCCACCCTCTTTGGCGTTGTTCGAACTTTCCGGTCCGATAACACCACGGATTTCACCGCTGCCAAAGCGGGAGCGATCTTTGGTTGATTGAACCGTATGTCCGTAAGCAATCCAATCAACCACCGAGCCTCCAAGGCCGGGTATGCAACCAACGACCACGCCAATCAGCGAGCAGCGGACGGACAGCCATATATTAGCGAACCAATCACGAACTCCGACGAGCCACCCTCCACCTAAAATAGCGCGCTCGGAAATCGCTTTGTCCTGCCGTAGCAGAGCCACGATTTCAGGAATCGCAAAGATGCCAAGACCAACAATAACGAGTTTTAGTCCGTCCACCAGATAGGGAATATCGTAGGTGGACATACGCAACGCGCCTGCACTGTCGCCTTCCCCGATGGTTCCAACCATCATGCCAAGCCCGGCCGCCGCTATACCTTTGAGCGGAGAACGGCCGGCAAGAATACCCACCATGGAAAGACCGAACAATGTCACCATGAGTAATTCGGGCGTGCGGAATTCAAGCACAATGGGCCGTGCCACCAGGATGAAGGCTGTTAGAAACAATGCGCCAACGATGCCACCGAACAGGGAGGACGCGAAAGCGGCCGAAAGCGCCCTTGACGCTTGACCTTTCTTGGCGAGAGGAAACCCATCGAGCACCGTGGCTTGGCTTGCCGAGGAGCCGGGAATGCCCATCAGGACGGAAGCGAAAGTGTCTGAAGTCGGGACAACGGCGACCATGCCCACCATCAGCGCAAAACCGGCGACAGGATCAAGCCCGAACATAAAAGGAAGAAGAAGGGAAAGACCTGCAATACCGCCGAGGCCGGGAAACACGCCGACGCACAGGCCCATAACCACGCCAAGCAATAAATAGCCAAGAACCGCAGGCTGCAAAATCAGGCCCGCGGCATCGGCCAAGGCAGGAAGCGCAACAGCAAAAGTGTCCATATCAAATGGACCTAACTAGACGAGCCGGACAGGGCATCCGAAAATTCGGGGTTCCCCGCCCTTATCGCTTAAGCATCACTGAAGCGACACGCCGTAACGGTCCTTCAGCCAGTTCGTCACAAACTGCTTGGCCGAGTCCGGCACTCTAGTGGCGCTATCAAGAGCAACTTTAGCCTCGTCACCGGTCATTTGGGGGTATTTGCCTAACCGCCCTTCGGAAATCTCGGCAAAATCCGCACGAGCTTTTATGGTTTCAAAAGCCGCGGTGTAGGTCACGATTGCATCATCGGGTGCGCCTGCAGGCAAGAAGACCATTTTCTGGGCAGGGAAGCCAGCGATAAAGAAAGCCTTCCAAGCCTCCCACTTATCTCCCCTGGTTTCGCAGCCATCGGTTGCCTCACACACCTCCTTGAAGGTAGGCATGTCGGGGAAGGTCGGATCGCGAACGATGTTGCCGTCGTCGTCAAGAGCGCCCCAACTCATCATCGGCACAGCAGTACCCGCTTCGACCAATGGCGTCACACCCTTCAGATAGGAAGACGAAGTTTGGTAGTCAATATTGGCTTCACCACGCTCAAACATCAGGCGGCCGTCACCGCGTCCCTTGATGCCAAAAACCGGTTCAACATTAAGGCCAAGCATTTCCCAAGCAAGCAGAGGGACAAGATCGAGACGGGTTGCGCCTTGGCTGCCATAAATGAAGTCAGTGCCCTGCAGCCCGCCGGCGTCAAAGCCATTCATTTTTTCGGCGAGTTCGGGAGGCAGGTAAGCAACACCGCCGGTGCCGGAAGCCAGCACCACGTTCCAGTCGCCATATTCGTAGCGCACACGCGGGTCGCCTAGCAGGTATGGAAATTGCGTGGAACCGGAAGAACCAAAAATTACGGTTCCATCCTTGTAAGACTGTTGCTGAAACCAATTGGCTCCTTTGGTTGATCCGGCGCCCGGCATGAACTTGACCACAACGTTTGGCTGACCCTTAAGGGCTTCGCTGAGCAACGGAGCATAGAAATTTGCCCACTTCGCGGATCCTCCGGTTTCGGAAAATGGAATAATCCACTCAACGGTTTTTCCCGAGAGGTCAATACCGTGATTGCTAGCGAAAGAAGTGGTTGTATAGGAAACAGAAGCAACGGCAACAACGGCGCCGATAACAAACTTCCGAAAGTAACTGATGAAACCCATGGTAACCTCCTTTGTTTCATTCACTGCGAACTTGCGACTTGTCTAAATTTCGCACTCGATCGGGTGAGTGTAAGCCAAATATATCGAACTGGCAACTAAAACAGGAAAAAAATTAAGCGGATTAGGCGAGACTTGCACCCAAACTTGGCAACCTCCTCAAAAC
This sequence comes from Hyphomicrobiales bacterium, assembly GCA_026708545.1. Classification (GTDB taxonomy): domain Bacteria; phylum Pseudomonadota; class Alphaproteobacteria; order JAPOUT01; family JAPOUT01; genus JAPOUT01. Next base: position 16,872 of record JAPOUT010000134.1, on the reverse strand, counting down.
TTCACGCCATTTTTATCAAAGATCGCAGAGTGCAACATTTCCAAATTTCGAAAATTTCCCACCTATGCACTCGAAACAAAACCTAAAATTACCCCAATGAATCCCTTGGGCGCCTCTGACAGAGAACACCTTCGACACAAACCGTTCGAAAAGTTTGGAACGCTTGAGAAGATAGATTCTGCATTCACGGAAAATAGTCACCATACTTTCTCGTTATCAATTTGGTATTCGGAATTTTGGGTGAAACAGGATCACAAGACAAAATTCCATCTCATGGCAGTCTATTAATAATATTATCGACAACAAACTGATAAGCCTCATCGAAGTCCCATTTTGAACCTGCGGGAAGCAACGCGTATATATCTGACTGAAAACCCCGATGCCCGCGTTTTGATTCTAAATTATTTAGAAATTCGTCTTTAGTGAAACGCAAACTATCTTTGGTGCAGTATTCTGCAAATATTTCAAAAACTCTATCCAAATTAATCATCTCGTTTTTTGCGGCATACCACAAATCAAACAGGTCCCGTCCTTTGCGCCTTTGGTAAAGTGCCCTGAGTTTTGTTGCCATCAACTCGTCAATTTCATAGGTAGAGATTTTTGCACGACCATTCCACCAGTTTGACCTTACACCAAACTCTTCTGTGCGCAAGGGAAGCACTTAAAAATTCTCGGTGGTGTTGATTTCAATTTTTAATCTGGCTGGCGATTTGTTAACATCTTCATATCTATAGATCAGTGTTGTGTTTCGCCGGGCAATTTTCCACCTTGGGTCACCAAGCCATGGTTTAAGAATTTCCCTGATGGCATCAATTGTTTTGCCTATCGGCTCGATTCTTTTTTGAACAAAATCTATATCTTCACTGTATCTTGCAGACGGTTTCAAAAACAATTTGTTGAGTGCCGTACCGCCTCGAAAAACAAGGGATTCTCTTACATGAGGCTCGTTGTATAGATCCACAAGCGCTCTGCTTATTATCAAGTCCTGTTCAACTTGAACGAGGTTTTGCCATCGGGCATTCTCCCGCCATTCTTCAATAAAATCTTTCGGTATCATAGATCGCTTTCAAAATCGGTATTTTCAACAATTTTCCATTTTTTACATTTAGGATGCCCAACCCTGGACATATAAGGAGCAAGCGCCACGTAAGGACGATTGGAATTTTTTAAATATTTTGCAAGCGTCCGGACTATTTTTTCCTTCTTCTCCTCATCTTCGAGAACATTAATTTTTTCCAATATAAAGCCGAGCCTTTGTATTTGGCAAACCTCCTCCAACTTTTCGGCAAGCGCAATTAATTTATTTTCATCAATGCTGGGAGAAAGTTCCGATAGCACAGTGGCAATATGACTAATGTCCCCGGCTCTTTTACTGTACTTGAACAAATCAATGGCAATTAACTCCGGGGTGGCCACTTTTAGGTAACCGGTGCTGACCACAAAATCTTGAGTGGGCAAACCATCCAAGGAATTCTTGTAGATGAGTTCAATGACAACATCGCCAAACTCAAGGGAATGTTTGATGCGCTTATTGGTAACCACTTGGAAGCGAGCCGGCTTCTGGTGGGTTGCACCAAAAAATAAACCTGCACTTAGCAGCCCGACATAATAGTCGGCCTTTAGATGCCGCATAATAATAGGAACCAACTCTTCTGCCGGGATAGAACCGTAAGGACGATGTTCAGGCGGGACAACCACATACAACCCATTAACCGGGCTGATAATTTTCTTGTCTTTTTTTAGCCTGTATAAGCCTGACTTCGCCGCATCATCGGATAATTTTAGGTCGCAACGGATTTTCTCGGAAGTGAAATACCGCTTTCCTTTGTATCGTAACTGCTCAAGATATTCCGTAAACATGATATGTCCTAAAAGTGTTGAAAAATGACACTTTTAGGACATGTTATACTATAAAACTGATTCGGGTCAAGTAATATCATAGAGAATTTTAAACTTCGAAAAACTCCCAAATTCCGCCGAAAATTGCGGTTTTATCAAAATAAAGGAGATTCTCCCGTAGAAACCCACTCCGAACCAACAGGGTTAATCAATAAGCAAACGCTTCTGCTTCAAGCCCTTCCGCCTCAAGTCCCCATCCATGCCATCCACGCACACGCATACGGGCGAAGAGTTCGATTTTCTTCTGCGTAGGAAACATCGCCTCGATTCGCTCGCGCACCTCTTCGGGCTTGCGCGAATGCTCTTGCCTTGTCGCTTCAACGAATTGTCGAATGTTGCGTGCACCTCGTGGCGAGGGGATTCTTCCGCGCTTGAAGGCGAGGCAAAGCTCACACTGACTCAGTGTGTAAAAACCCGGGTTGACCTTGCCTTTGTTCCACACAAACGCGACCGTTGCCCAATTGAATCCCCACGCTTTGCCAAGATCAATAGCCTGGTCAAGATGCGGCGAGGTCGACCACAAAAACAACAGGCTGTTTTCTTCGGCAATCCTGTACACCGGCAAATTCATCAACATATCCAAAGTCACGGTCGGATAGTGGCGAATCGCCCCACCCGAATCGCCACTGCCTTTACCCGCATGCTGGAGCTGTCCCTTGTAGTCCCATGGCGGATCGGCGTAAATGACGCCGAACTTCTCGTTCGGCAGCGGAGGAAAAAGTCGCTGTTTCATAGGTTGCACCCCATGCGTTCCACGTTCTAGCACTAGCATAGAAGCAAGTTAATCCGATGTTAACCCTCTTGGCGCATACCGAACATCGTGTATGAACCAACGTGAGGCAAGATTTCAGGAACAAACATATCGAACGGGAAGAACATCCTCGGCGAAGATATCATCCAAACCGGCAGCACAGGCCCAAAGATACAAGACCCTCGAGTGCTTCAGCGTCGTTACCGGTTCGAATCGATTTCCATGTCGGAGAAGTGAGCGTTCCGGCGGCAAAATTGGGAGAGTTGTGCGAAGGCTACTGCTGTCCCAAACTCGAAAACGATTCCATTGGCGCGGGTGTTGTGCAGAGGTAGAGCATTCGCCGAGGGCAAACTCGCCGATATCGACGGCGCACTCGGATTTCGAATCACCCGACTACGCAATCATACAGTGGTGATTCCGTGTTAAATACAATACGAACAAAGGTATTGAACGCGATGTTGGCGTTTTGCCGATATTGTCGTATAATCAAACCTTGGTGCAACATTTTACGGGTGCCTTTGCGCTATATGTTGCGGCGAATAAAAACTTCAGAGGTAAGAAACGCTTGTTGGTGCTTGCGCTTGAGACGTTGGCGCGGGGCGGTAGCGTTGTTGCGCACGCCTTCATCACCGAGATGTTTGCCGCCCGGTGCGTCCCCGACTTGGAACAAAACAAGTGGTGACCGTCGCTGATACGCGTACCGCCGAATTCTCAAACCTGATTGTGCGCGGATTGGAAAGCGATGCAACTCACGCGCTTTCTGTTTTAAGGAATACCAGACGCGCTTTGCGGCGTTGCAGATGTCGCGGCGCACCAAACGCGCTTTTGTCGCAACTGCGTGCAAGCCGCGTCCGCTTGTTTGACTGTTTTGAATCCGGAAAATCCACTCCAATAGTGGGTTCTATCGTCTCCAAACGCGAGCGGGATGATGACGGCTTTGGAATCTCGCAGTGTTTCGGATGCGATTGCCATGGCTTGAATGAGTTTGTTTTTTGCTTGTACGGAACTTTCATGAGTGCCAAGCTGTATCGCCCAACCGTTGCCCTTGAAAGAACCGACGTGAAGGATTTCCTCGAGTCCAACCTCGGCGGAACCGACCTCGCCGGGAGGCTCAGCCTGTAGCGGGATGGGCGGCAATGGCGGAATAAGTGCGGGAATGACAGACGCAAGAGAAGTTGTTTTGACACGTTGTGGCGGGAGCGGCACCCAAGAGTCGCCGGGCGGCGCTCCTTGCGCGCGAATGAAACTGGCGATGAGTTTACCGGCGTTTTCCTCTAGGGGTTTTTTGCGTGTGCTTGCATGCGACATACTCGCGCCGGGCTTGGCCAATGCAACAGGTGTGGCAACCTCAGCCTTCGCTACGCTTGTTACCACACGTGTTGCCACGCGTCGAAGACTGGGGAGCGGCCCTTTCGGCAGCTCGACATGAAATCGCGATGTACGGCTCGCTTTGGGGAGGTAGCGACTCAAAAGAGCAATGGAATGGTTGTCGCGTCGTTTGGCAGTTCGCCCTCCCATAACGACGGCAATAACACGCCGTCCGTCGCGTTCGGCGGACGAAACCAAATTGAATCCGGACGCACGAATGTATCCGGTCTTGATGCCGTCGGCGCCTTTGTAGTTGCGTACGAGTCGATTGTGTCCGCGGTACCGTCTGCCGCGAAAGGTGAAGTGGGAATGGGAAAAGTAGGAATAATATTGCGGAAAGTCGGAACGCACGCGCTGCCCGAGCGTTGCCATGTCCCGAGCTGTTGTATACTGCTGGCGGTTGGGGAGTCCGGAAGCGTTGCGGAACTGCGTGGCTCGAAGGCCGATTCGTTTTGCCGTCTTCGTCATGCGTCGTGCGAAGTTTTTCTCAGAACCGGAAATGTGTTCGGCGACGGCGGTGGCAACATCATTAGCGGATTTCACCACCAATGCGAGTATGGCATCTTTGGCTTTGATGCTTGCGCCGGTTTTGAATCCAATTTTGGAAGCGGGCTGCCGTGCGGCGTTCTTCGATACGGTAATCTTGGAGTTGAGAGAGAGCCGTCCGGCTTCGAGTTCTTCGAAGAGGATGTAGAGCGTCATCATCTTCGCCAGCGATGCAGGATAGCGACGCTTGTCCGCGTGCCGTGCGAAAAGAGTGTTGCCGTTGTTCGCGTCTATGACGATGGCGGCGTATTTGGGGTTTGCCTGTGCCGTGCCAATTTGCATCACGCCCGAAGCGATCAGCAGGGCGAGAAACAGGAACCTTGCCAGTGCCGTAGCGCGTATCTTTCTTTCGTGCAAAACAAAACCTCGTAAAAGATACAATACGACCGCCGTGCGCACACGAAAGCCATGCTCGATTCTCCCTCTGAGCCGAGGACCATGCTAGCAAAGCAATTGCATGCTGGCAAGAGCAAATATGTTATAGTATTTGCCATGGAGAAGTTTTTGGCTCGCGGGCACAATGGGGAGAAAAAAGGCGGGGATAGCGACGATTTGGGGCTGGCGGTCATCGATGCCCCGGCGGTCAAGCCGAAAAAGAAAAAACCGTCGCTCTATCGCGTGCTCCTGCTCAACGATGACTACACTCCGATGGAGTTTGTAGTATATTTGTTGGAAAATGTCTTTCGCAAGAGTCACGAGGAGGCCGTAAAAATCATGTTGCATGTGCATCACAATGGCGTTGGTGTGTGCGGCGTCTACACTTACGAAGTCGCCGAGACCAAAGTCGTGCGTGTGATGTCGTTGGCACGTCGTGCGCAACATCCACTACAATGCACCATGGAAAAAGAATAGGAATATAACCATGCCGACATTCTCCAAGAGTTTGGAAGAAGGAATGCGTCGTTCGTTGGAATTGGCATCCGAGCGCAATCACGAATATGCGACTCTTGAACATTTGTTGTTGGCGTTAACGGAAGACGAGGATGCCAGTGAGGTGATGCGCGCATGCGCCGTTGACCTCGACTTGTTGCGCGAGAATTTGTTGCAATATATTGACGTCGATTTGGCGGGCTTGGCGATCGAGGGAGGTCACGAGTGCAAACCGACGGCGGGGTTTGAACGCGTCGTTCGCCGCGCGGTGATACACGTACGCTCGTCCAATCGCAGCGAAGTCACGGGTGCCAACGTATTGGTCGCTTTGTTTGCTGAGCGTGAAAGTCATGCGGCGTATTTTTTACAGCAGCAGGATATGAATCGTTACGATGCGGTGAATTATATCTCACGCGGGATAGCGAAGCGTCCGGACTTGGCACAAGAGCGAGAAGGAGACCCCGTCGTTTGGAGCGAGAGCGGTGAAGGCGGCGCGCCCGGACAATCATCGGAAGCGCTGGAGAATTATTGCGAGAACCTCAATCAAAAGGCACGCGATGGTTTGATAGACCCGTTGGTTGGACGCACGGCTGAGTTACGCCGCACCTTTCAGATTCTCTGCCGGCGGCGCAAAAACAATCCGCTCTATGTCGGAGACTCCGGCGTGGGCAAAACCGCACTGGCGGAAGGCCTGGCGAGTTATATCGTCGCAGGCAAAGTGCCAAAGGCATTGGCGGATTCGGTCGTCTTCGCCCTTGATATGGGAGCGCTGCTTGCGGGCACGCGTTACCGAGGCGACTTTGAGGAGCGCGTTAAGGCCGTGTTGCGCGAGTTGGCCGAGATCCCCGGCGCGATTTTGTTTATTGACGAAATCCACACGGTGATAGGCGCGGGCGCCGCCAACGGGAGCGCAATGGATGCGAGCAATCTGCTAAAACCCGCGCTCTCGAACGGAACGCTTCGCTGTATCGGATCGACCACCTACAAGGAATACCACCAGTATTTCGAAAAGGAACGAGCGTTATCCCGCCGTTTCCAAAAGGTTGACGTGCACGAGCCGGACATCTCCGAAGCGGTTCGAATCCTTCGGGGTTTGAAGCCGCATTTTGAATCATTTCACAATATTCGCTATAGCGCGGACGCGCTGGACTCGGCGGTGAAGCTTTCGGTAAAACACATTCACGACCGTTGTCTGCCGGACAAAGCGGTCGATATCATTGACGAAGCGGGTGCGGCGCAGATGCTGATGGCGCCTTCGCGTCGCAAAAAAGTAATCTCGACGCGCGAGATTGAAGCCATCGTTGCATCAATGGCGCGCATTCCAAGCGAATCTGTTTCCAAGAGCGACACGGAGTTGCTTCGAACGTTGGGAGACGAGTTGCGTCGCGTTGTGTTCGGACAAGACACGGCGATTGACACGCTGACCTCTGCGGTGCGTCTGGCACGTTCGGGCCTGCGCGAGGAGGGCCGTCCGATTGGATGCTATCTCTTTGCCGGACCCACGGGCGTAGGCAAGACGGAGGTAGCACGGCAATTGGCATCGGTGATGCAATTGGAGATGTTGCGCTTTGACATGTCCGAATACATGGAGCGTCACACGGTCTCGCGTTTGATAGGCGCGCCTCCGGGATATGTCGGCTTTGACCAAGGAGGCTTGCTGACCGACAGCGTTGCGCGTCATCCGCACAGCGTTTTGTTGCTGGACGAGATTGAAAAGGCGCACGGTGACTTATTCAACATTCTTTTGCAGATAATGGACTACGGCAAATTGACCGACCACAATGGCAAGCGTGTTGATTTTCACAATGTAATATTGATTATGACAACAAACGCAGGAGCGGCGGAAATGGCGAAACCCGCGATTGGTTTTGGCAGATCCCGGCGGGAAGGTGAAGATGAAGGCGCGATACAAAAATTGTTCACGCCGGAGTTTCGCAACCGTTTGGATGCAACGGTTTCCTTTTCTCCGCTATCGCGCGAAGCCATCGGTCTTGTTGTTGAAAAATTTGTATTGGAACTGGAAGCGCAGTTATCCGACAGAGGTGTTGCGATAGAACTCACCGCAAGCGCCAACGACTGGCTTGCGCGCGAAGGCTACGATGAAGCGATGGGCGCACGGCCGCTGGCACGGGTGATTCGAGAACATGTCAAAAAGCCTCTGGCGGACGAGATATTGTTCGGCGGACTGGTGGATGGGGGACGCGTGGTTGTAAGAGTGAAAAGAGGCGGAAAAGGGCTGGAATTGCGCCTGTTTTCCGCCGACGGGAAAGCAATCAAGCGGCGCGACAAAGAGAAGGTTGCGGCGGGCGGCTAGGGGACTTCGCTGTTTTTGGGTGATTCGGGCCACTATCTGCCGGGGAAATCATCAGAGCGTTCGAACGGGCGGGGCGATTACAGCCCCGCCCCGAACGCCGGGATTGAACGGCGGGGATTTGAGGGGGAATCCGACCTAGCGCGGAGCGCCCGAAAACGCACCGCGAAGCGCGTCTTCATCCAAACCAGTCTCTCCGATTACGACCAAACGAGTCACCCGTTCCTCGTTCGCGCCCCACTCTCCGCCGAAATAATGCTCCACCCTCGGGCCGACCGCCTGAATAACCAACCGCATCGAGCGCCCCGCAACACTCACAAACCCTTTCACTCGCAAAACTTCCTGCGCGTGCAACAACCGGTTGACCGCCGCCAATACATCCTCGACCGAGGCAAACTCTCCAAACTCCAAAACCACACTCTCGAAATCATCATGATCATGTTCGTCCTCCCCGTCATGGTGCGAAGGACGCGAATCCAAATCTTCTTCCGCAGCAACCTCCAACCCCAATACAATCCGGGCGTCAACTTCGCCTTGGGACGCCTCAACTACCCGGGCTTGCGGGCGCAAATGCGATGCGCATTGCTCGCGGACCGACTCCAATGCATCCGCCTCAAGCAAATCAACCTTGTTCAACAACAAAATATCCGCACAACCGACCTGCTCCTCGAACAATTCTTCCAACGGAGTCTCATGATCGAGAGATTCATCGGCTAAACGCTGTCGTTCCAATGCGCCAACATCCGCGGCGAACCTCCCCGAGGCAACCGCATCTGCATCCACAACCGCAATCACTCCATCCACGGAGCAACGCGTCCGAACCTCCGGCCACAAGAACGCTGAAACCAACGGCTTCGGCAACGCCAAACCCGAAGTCTCAATCAAAATATGCTCGGGCGCATCTTTGCGCGCCAACAATTTCCGCATCACCGGCAGGAAGTCATCGGCAACCGTGCAGCAAATGCACCCGTTTGCCAGTTCAACGATGTCTTCGTCGCCGCATCCTTCGACCCCGCATGCACGCAATAAATCACCGTCGACTCCCATATCGCCGAACTCGTTTACCACCACTGCTATGCGTTTGCCCGAGCAGGACGCCAGCAAATGTCTCGTCAATGTTGTCTTGCCGGCTCCGAGAAAGCCGGTGATGATGGTGACGGGAATCTTTTCCATAAGCGGGCTAGCCTTTCACTTTCATGGGTATGCCCGATAGCATGAAAGTCACGTCATTTGCAATGGCGGCAACTTTTTGATTGAGATTTCCGAGATGATCGCGGAACGCCCGGCCGACGGGATTGAGCGGTGTCATGCCAAGCCCGACCTCTCCGGACACGCATACCACCGAAACGGCGCTTGCTTTTAATGCCTCGAGAAATTGTTCGGTTGCCGGATACGGGTCGCGATTCTCTTTCAACAAATTCGAGAGCCACAGCGGCAAGCAGTCGATCAAAATCGGATGCGCGTCCTTTCCCAAGCGAATCAATGCGTTCGATAATTCCAGGGGCTCCTCGACCAACTGCCAGCGTTTTGGGTCGCGACGCGCCCGATGGGCTTCGATGCGCTCGAGCATTTCGGCATCTTCATTCTTCCGTGCGGTGGCAATATAAACGGCATGCCCCGAACCATTCGCTATCAGGCCTTCCGCATAGGCACTCTTGCCCGAACGCGCGCCTCCCAAAATCAAACTTATCTGCCTACTCGATTCCATATTCTCTCATATCCCGTTGCACCCGCTTTGCCAACCGCTTAAAATGGCGGCCATGGAAAGACCCTCACGCAGATTTCGCCCTGTTTCCGGTAACGTGCTCCCGCGTTTTGCCGGCATTCCGACCTTCATGCGTCTGCCACATGTGAACCTTGAGGATGCCGCCGACGACATTGACATCGCCCTGTTCGGCATTCCCTGGGACGGCGGCACAACCAACCGCCCCGGCGCACGGCACGGCCCGCGACAAATGCGGGACCTCTCAACCTTAATGCGGAACGTCCACCATGTCTCCGGCCTCCAGCCCTTCGAACTCGCCAATTGCGCAGACATCGGCGATACGCCCGTCAACCCGATTGACCTTGAAGACACGCTTGCGCGGGTCGAGCGATTCGTTGGCGAAATCCACGCCAAAAACATCACGACGCTGGCGGCCGGCGGCGACCACCTCGTCAGCCTCCCAATTCTGCGAGCCATCGGCGGCGACGATGTCGGAATGGTGCATTTTGACGCACATACCGACACCTGGGACAGATATTTTGGCGAATCACGTTATACCCACGGCACACCCTTCCGACGCGCCATTGAGGAGAAGCTGCTTGACCCGAAACGAATCGTTCAAATCGGCATTCGCGGCGGACTCTACACTCCCGAAGACAAAGAATGGGGGCTCGCACAAGGCATCCGCGTCATCGAAATCGAAGAGGTCTTCGACCTCGGCGTTGAGGGCGTCGTGCGAGAGGCGCGTCGCGTCGTCGGAAACGGCCGCGTCTACGTCAGCTTCGATGTCGATGCGCTTGATCCTGTCTACGCGCCCGGCACCGGTACGCCTGAAATCGGCGGAATGACAACGGTCCAGGCACAAGGCATGATTCGAGGGCTTCGCGGATTGGATCTCGTTGGCGCCGATGTCGTCGAAGTTGCGCCGCCTTTTGACCCAAGCGGCAACACCGCGCTGGTCGCGGTGACCATGATGTTCGAATTGCTCTGCCTGCTCGCAGAATGTCACGGACGCTTTTCGAAAAAGAGTTAAACTCCGTTCCATCCTCGCTTATGTGCAAGATAACTCCGGACGGAAAAAGGTAGCGAGCAAAGATACAAACCCAGCAACGCCAAAATCACGATCCAAGTGTAATAAACCAGCAAGGTCAGAAACAGCGCAAGACCGGCAAGCAATATCGGCGTATGGATGCGTCGAACGGCGCCAAACTCCATACTCTTGCCCGAGAAAAACGGAACGCGCGAAATCATCAGCATCGCCGCCACCAACAAGACAGCCGCAACGATTTGGGGAAGCACGGCGAATGTGCCAACGCCGGCGAGATGAAAATAAACCGGTGCAAGCACAAGATTGGCAGCGGCGGGAGCGGCAAGCCCCGTGAAATAACCGTGCTGCCAATGAGGCTTATCGTTGTGTGCGTCCGCACTAAAACGCGCAAGTCGCAAAGCGCAACACACAACATAAAAAAGCGCAACGATCCATCCTGGATTACCGAGTTCGACCAACTGCCACTGATACAGGATGAGCACGGGAGCGATTCCGAAATTGAGAAAGTCGGCAAGCGAATCGAGAATCTCGCCGAAACGGGAAGTTTTATCGAGAAGACGTGCAAAGCGCCCATCGAGAATATCAAACAAATGCGCGGCCAAAACCCCCAAGGCCGCAAGTAGCAGGTTGCCCTCCAAACCGAAGCGAATCGCGCTCAGCCCCGCGCACAAGCCCATTATCGTCAATGCGTTGGGAATCATGCCACCGACTTTGCTCGCGCGTCTCAAGACCCCGCCGTCCCGTCGCGAAGGCGGTGACGAAGGGCGGCGGAGCGGCAACAACTTCACCACGAGGAATTCCTAGCGTGTCGTAAAATTCAACAATTCGTGAGCTTGCGAATCAGCGAGGATGGTTTCACCTCCGACAGCGCGTTGTTCGATTCCAACACGAACGTGCATGTCGTCACTAAAGTAAACATCAACGCGCGAGCCAAAACGAATGAGTCCGATGCGTTCGCCGACAAGCAGATGCTCGCCTTCTTCGACGGACGAAACAATGCGTCGGGCAAGTTTGCCGGCAATCTGGACGCAAACCGTTTGCACGCCGTTCTTGTCTTCCAGCAATAAAGAGTTGCGTTCATTGTCTTGGCCGGCATCGGGATTATCCGCGCTCAGAAAGCGTCCAATCTGGTATTCGACACGCTTCACCGCGCCGGTCACCGGCGCCCTGTTAACATGGCAGTCCAGCAGGCTTAAAAAAATGCTCACGCGTTGCATTTCTTCTTCGATTCCCAACTCCGGCGGAGGCGCGGCCCTGTCGATTGCAACAATTAAACCATCAGCGGGAGCCACAACCATTCCTTCTCTTTCGGGCGTGGTGCGCTCGGGGTCGCGGAAGAACAAGGCAATCGCAACTGTAAGCAGGAATAAAAACCACCCAAGCGGCGCCCAAATAAAAAATCCGAACACGAAAGCAAGAGCGGCAATGACAACGAATTTGTGCCCGTCGGGGTGGATGGGCGCCAAAATTTTACGCATAACGGGAACGGGCGACTTTGCCATGCCTGTTACTCCACCGCTGCTCCCACTACAATCTCATCGATTCGGAAGCGCGAAGATTTGCCCCGGATAAATCAAATCGGGGTCGCGAATCTGTTCGGCGTTGGCTTCGTAGATAATGGTGTAGTCAAGGCCTTTCCCGTAAACGCGCCTGGAGATTCGCCACAAACTGTTACCCGGTTGCACGACAACTTCGCCGGGCTGCAACGAAGCGATGACCTCTTGATCCGCCTGCTCGAAAGGAAGCTCGACGCGGGCGGCAACTTCGCCGTTCTCATCGATTTGGTCGAGGCGCAACTTATACAAGCCCGGGGCAATCACATCGCCCTTGTTTTGAAACGTCCACTCGCCGTCGGCATCAACAGCCGTATCACCCAACAAATCATCGTCGAGATAAATCCGCACTGTCGACCCCGCCAAACCGCCGCCTGAAAGTATCAACCCGCCGTCCTTGCTGTAATCGAGGACCTTGAGAAACAACTCATCCTCGCTCGACAATTGATCCGGGTCCTGGAGAATTCGCGACGGCTGCCCGTCTTGATGCAACACCACCAGCGGCATTCGTCCGTCATCGGCGGGAACATCAATCACGACTATCTGGTCGGAAGCAACCTCGCGTCCGTCAACCAGCCGTGCCAGCAAGGAGAGTTGCATCTGCCCGACCGGCAGACGCGTGGTGAGCGTCCACTCACCGCGGTTGTCCGCTATTGCCTCGGCAAAACGCTCGCCATCCACCAGCAGACTTATCTGCGCATTCGAAAGCGAGCGTCCCGCAATGACCGCATCGCCACCGGGCTCAACCCTCACGATGTCGAAGGTGGGAGCATCCGGGTTGACCTCGGGCTCGACAACATTGACATCAACATTAACATCCGGGGAGGTGTCCTGTATCTCTTGGACCTCGGCGCTGTCGCCATCCTCCGGCTGATTCGTCGGCCACAGCCAAATCCCCACAATTATCGCCACCGCGACCACTGCCACCACACCTATCAGGATGTTTGTACGCATCATCATATCTCCTGCTGTTGCACCCCTCTCCATGCCAATAATAGTTTCTTATCGAGGGGACGTCTAGTGCATTTGACAGCAGAATCACGGGAAATACGGGAAAATTGGATTTTTTTTCTCCCTTTTTGGAGCAAGCCGTGGAATCATGGGGCCGGGGGGCGATGACACCAGGAGGCACGCATGACACCTGACACCCCCGGTATTTCCGCCCGGCACGAGAGTGATTCTCATTGGCGCGAGACGCTCACGCCCGAGGCATACCACGTCACCCGCGAGGCGGGAACCGAACGCCCCTTCACCTCCGCGCTCAATGCCGAAAAGCGCGAGGGCGGCTATCACTGCATCTGTTGTGATACGAAACTGTTTTCGTCAAACGAGAAATTCGACTCTGGAACCGGATGGCCAAGCTTTTTTGCACCCGTCGACGCAAGCGTCATCCGCGAAAAGGAAGACCGAAAACTTTTCATGAGTCGAACCGAGACGCTTTGCGCCGCATGTGATGCACACCTCGGACATGTCTTTCCCGACGGGCCGCCTCCCACGGGTTTGCGCTACTGCATCAACGGAGTCGCACTGCAGTTTCATCCCAAGACATGAAGCCGACGCGCCCCGACTCCCTCGCATGGCTGCGCGATGAGAATTGGCAAGAGGTCATCGCTGAACCATCGAAATTAAAACCGGAAATCCGCGAGCATTTGCTTGAGGAAAATCGCAGGGCTGAAACCTTCCTCGAAACGGGAACATCACTGCGCAAGGAACTTTTCGCCGAGATGAAAGCTCGCATTCGCGAACGCGATACATCCGCGCCCCTGCCTCACGGCGCGTGGATGTATTACGAACGTGAAGTCGCCGGCGGGGAGCATTCGCTGTTTTGCAGAAAACCACGAGGCGGAGGACGCGGACATGTGCTGCTTGACGGCAACCGCGAAGCGCGCGGCAAGACTTATTACAAAATTGGCGATGCCTGCCACAGCCCCGACCACAAACACTTCGCATGGAGCGAAGATAACAGCGGGGGCGAGGAATATCTCCTCCAAATCCGCGACATCGAAACCAAAAAACTTCTCAAAGAACGAATCACCATGACGGACGGTTCTTTTGAGTGGTCGCGTGACGGCGAGAGCCTGTTTTATGTGCGCATTGACGAGCATCATCGTCCGCGCCAGGTGTTTCGACACAAAATAGGCAGCGACGTCGCGAGCGATGTCTTGATTTTTGAAGAAAAAGATCCGCGATTTTTCGCTTCCATCGAGAGTTTCGGCGGCGGCGAATTCATCGGCGTTGAAAGTTTTGACCACAACAGTTCCGAATATTATCTTCTCTCCGCATCGGAAGAAAACGCAACGCCGCGGCTGGTTCGGGAACGCCGGGAAGATATTGAATACAATCTCTATTTCGATGCCGCACGACGGCGTTGGCTGATTCGCGACAACAAGGACGCGCAAGAATTCCGCGTGATGGCCGCCGGGGAAGACGACATCACCGAACCGGACAAATGGCGCGAATGGCTTCCGCACAAACGCGAGCGTTTCATCGAAGATCTTGCCTGCCTGCAAGACCATGTCGTTCTTCTGGCATGGGAAAATGCGCTTCCGCGCTTGTGTATTCTGGATGCCGACGGCAATGAGGTCCGACACGCACGATTTTCCGAGTCTGCTTACGAGATCGAGCTCATCGAAGGCTTTGAGCACCCGGCAAAGCATCTGCGCTTTTTTTATTCTTCCATGAAGACGCCGGGCAAATGGTTTGATTATGACCCGGCGAGCGGCCGTAAACATCTGCGTAAGAGCGCAAAGCCACCCGGTGATTTTTCGTCGCGCAACTACAAAACCGAACGCATCGAAGTCACCGCCGAGGACGGCGCGTCGATTCCGGTTTCACTGCTTTACCACCGCGATACCACCCTTGACGGGTCCGCACCGCTGCTACTCTACGGTTACGGCGCTTACGGCATCACTACGCCGGCGGGTTTTTCGCCGCAGCGTATGAGCTTGGTGGACAGGGGATTTGTGTGGGCGATTGCACATGTACGCGGCGGACGCGAACGCGGACAAGCCTGG
This sequence comes from Hyphomicrobiales bacterium, assembly GCA_026708545.1. Taxonomy (GTDB): domain Bacteria; phylum Pseudomonadota; class Alphaproteobacteria; order JAPOUT01; family JAPOUT01; genus JAPOUT01. The sequence goes on along the minus strand of JAPOUT010000134.1, from coordinate 1,807 downwards.
TATCTGGACGGCAAGCGCAAAAACAAAACCAATAGTTTTAGCGATTTCATCGCCGTTGCGCGCGGGCTGATTGCCGCCGGCTACACGCACGAAAACGGCATCCATGCGTGGGGAGGCTCGGCGGGAGGTTTGCTTGTGGGTGCGAGCGTTAATCGTGCGCCGGAACTGTTTTGTTCGGCGGTTGCGATGGTGCCGTTTGTCGATGTTCTCGCAACGATGCAGGATGCATCGCTGCCGCTTACACCCATCGAATGGCTCGAATGGGGCAATCCCATCGATTCGGACGAGGACTACAAAACCATTGCGTCTTATTCTCCGGTCGACTGCGTTCATGCGTGCGACTACCCCTATGTGATGGCAACGGCGGGAGTCTCAGACCCCCGCGTCGGTTATTGGGAACCAGCAAAATGGGCGGTGCGTCTGCGCGAGGCTTCCACATCGAATCGCGAGATTCTTTTGCGGACCGAGATGGACGCCGGTCACGGCGGAACGGCGGGACGCTTCAAGCGTCTCGAGGAGATCGCATTTTTGTATAGTTTCGTTATCGAGACGACCCGCCGGAGTCGTTAGAGCGAAAACCGTTGGTAATGGGATAGCGGCGGTCGCGTCCGAAATTTCGCGCAGAAATCTTAACGCCGGGGGCGGATTGTCTTCGCTTGTATTCGGAAGCAAGCAGAAGGTTTTCGATGCGCCGCGTGATGTTTTCTTCATAACCCCGGTCGACAATCTCGCTTACCGGCATGTCGTCCTCGACGAGACAGCGCAGAATTCCGTCAAGCATTTCGTAAGGCGGAAGCGTATCGGTGTCTTTCTGGTCGGCGCGCAACTCCGCCGAAGGCGGCTTGGTAAGCACGCGCTCGCCTATCACCTCGCCCGCGGGCCCGTGAAAATCGTTACCATCATAATTGTTGCGCCAGCGCGCCAAGGCAAACACCTGTGTCTTGTAAATATCTTTTATCGGGTTGAAACCGCCGTTCATGTCGCCATATAGAGTCGCATAACCGGTGGAAAGTTCCGACTTATTGCCGGTGGTCAACAAAAGAAATCCCGTGTCGTTGGAGAGCGCCATCAGCAACACACCGCGCAGGCGCGATTGAATATTTTCGACGGTGACGTCTTTTTTAAAGTTGCTGCCGAGAGCAGCGGCGACTTCCTCCACCGCACTCTCAATGTTGATATCATCAAGGCGGATGTTTAAAGCTTGCGCAACTTTCTCGGCGTCTTCCATGCTCTCCTCAGAAGTGTAACGCGAGGGCAGGCGCACGCATCGAACGCGCTCGCACCCCAATGCATCCACCGCCAGCACCGCGCACAACGCGCTGTCGATGCCGCCGGACAATCCCAGCAACACGCCGGGAAATCCATTCTTGTCGATATAGTCGCGCAAACCCAGCACGAGCGCGCGGTAGATGTCTTCGAGCGACTCGGGACGTTCGATACATTCACCCGCATCACAGCGCCAAACGTTATCGATACGACGCCATTGACTGATTGCAATCTCGTCGCGCCAGCATGGAAGCCGCATTGCCAGGGAGCGATCGGCATTGAGAACGAAACTGTCGCCGTCGAAGACCAACTCGTCCTGCCCGCCGATTTGGTTGACGTAAACCAGCGGCAGGTTGCTCTCGACCACGCGTGCGACCGCGTGGGAAAGCCTCGCATCCTCCTTGCCTGTCTCGAACGGCGAACCGTTGGCAACCAGCAGCATCGAAGCCCCGGTCTCACTTAAACATTCGACCACATCCTCATGCCAAATGTCCTCGCACACCGGAACGCCCACCGGAACCCCGCGCAACGACACGGGCCC
>JAPOUT010000108.1:12937-26147 GCA_026708545.1 Hyphomicrobiales bacterium | reverse complement strand
GACAGTTTCACCTACAACCTCGTCCATCTCCTCGGCGACATCGGGCTTGAAACACGCGTCGAGCGCAATGACGCCTTGAGCGCCAAAGAAGCGCTCGCCCTCGAGCCCCGGGCAATCATCCTCTCGCCGGGTCCAAAAGACCCCGACCACGCCGGCATCTGTCTGGAACTCGTTCGGGAAAGCAAAGGACGCGTCCCCTTCTTCGGCGTGTGCCTCGGATACCAGGTCATTGCACAGGCGTTTGGTGCAAAGATTATCCGCGGGCCGGAACCCGTGCATGGAAAGGTCAATGTCATTCAGCACAATGGCGGCGGTATCTTCGAAAACATCGAAGACGAATTCGAATCAACGCGCTACCACTCCCTGATCGTTGACCCTGAGAGCATCCCGCCGCAACTTGAAGTCACCGCGCGCAACCAGGACGGCATTCTGATGGCATTGCGCCATAAAGAATTCCCGCTGTTCGGCGTGCAGTTCCATCCCGAGTCCATCGCCGCGCAACACGGGCAGCAAATCCTTGCAAACTTCATCGCCCTTGCCGGCATCAAAGCGCACGCACCGGCATGAGCACCCTCACGCCCCTGCTTAACAAAGTCGCGGACGGCACCATGCTCTCCCAGGAGGAGGCCGAACAAGCCTTCGCCTATCTGATGTCGGGCGATGCCGAAGAAGTTGAAATTGCCGGCTTCCTCATGGCGCTTCGAACCCGCGGCGAAAGCGTTGATGAAATCACCGCCGCAACCCGGGTCATGCGCGAAAAATCCCTCAAGGTGCAGGCCCCTCCCGGCGCAATCGATACCTGCGGAACCGGAGGAAGCGGCCAAAACACCTACAACATCTCCACCGCCGTAGCCTTCATCGTTGCCGCATGCGGAGTGCCCGTTGCCAAGCACGGAAACAAAGCGGCATCTTCGAAATGCGGTTCGGCGGACGTGTTGCGCGCGCTCGGCGTGCGTCCCGACATTCCTCCCGAAAAAATCGAGAAATGCCTAAATGAAGCCGGAATCGGATTCTTGTTCGCCCCCAACCACCATCCCGCGATGAAATATGTCGCACCGGTGCGCGCAAAGCTTGCGACGCGCTCCATCTTCAACCTGCTCGGGCCGCTCTGCAATCCCGCCTCCGCCAAACGGCAGCTGCTGGGGGTTTTTTCCAAAGCGTGGCTGCCGCATCTTGCCCGCGCGCTTTCGAATCTCGGAAGCGAGCGCGCATGGGTTGTTCACGGCGCCGACGGCCTTGATGAACTTTCCACCTCCGGCGTCAACAACGTCACCGAATTGCGCAACGGAAAAATCCGGAGTTTCGAACTCGCACCCGAAGAGGTCGGGCTGGCCCGCTCCGACATCAACGGTTTTCGCGGGGGCGAACCGGCCGAAAACGCCAAAGCGCTTGGTTCCCTTCTCGACGGGGAAAAATCCGCCTATCGCGATGTTGTGCTTTTCAACGCCGCAGCGGCTTTGACCGTTGCTGGCGATGGTGACGACATCGGTGACGGTCTCCGGCGCGCAACCGAAGCCCTCGATAGCGGTGAAGCAAAACGCCGCCTGGAGCTGCTTGTTTCCGTCTCGAATGAAGGCTCATGAATTCCTTGCTTGAAGAAATCGTCATCCACAAGCGCACGGAAGTCAACGCGGCAAAACAAACGCGCGGCGAAAGTGACACCATAGAAGCCGCGAAAGCCGCGCCGCAGGTTCGTTCCTTTCGCGCCGCTCTTGAGGCGGGCGTGCGCGAACGCGGGCTCGGACTCATTGCCGAATGCAAAAAGGCGAGTCCCTCGAAAGGACTCTTGCGCGCTGATTTTGTCCCCGAAGACATCGCCCGCGCCTATGCCGAAAACGGCGCTGCCTGTCTTTCGGTGCTGACGGACAGCCGCTACTTCCAGGGTGCGCCGGATTATCTCGCCCGCGCCCGGCAGGCTTGCGCCCTTCCCGTGTTGCGCAAGGATTTTCTCTTCGATCCGTATCAGATTCACGAGGCGCGGGCGCTTCATGCCGACTGCGTCCTTCTGATTCTTGCAATGCTCTCGGATGCGCAGGCCGCCGAACTCGAAGAAACCGCGCGCGGCTACGGCATGGACGTGCTGGTCGAGGTTCACAATGAAAACGAACTCCGGCGTGCCTTGCAACTGTCAACATCCCTCATCGGAATCAACAATCGCGATCTCAAGACCTTCCACACCTCGCTCGAAGTCAGCGAACGCCTGCGCGCACACATCCCCGACGGACGGATCGTCATATCCGAAAGCGGCATCGAAACCGCCGACGACATCAAGCGCCTTTCCGGAGTCGGCATCCATTGCGCCCTCGTGGGCGAAAGTCTCATGCGCGCCGATGACATCGCAACCGCGACACGCGCGCTTTTCCCGCGATGAAACTCTCCCACCTCGACGAACACGGCGCCGCACGCATGGTTGATGTCTCCGGCAAGGATGACACCCATCGCACCGCTGTTGCCCGGGGACGCATTACCATGAAGCGCGAAACTCTCGAGCAGATTCAAAGCGGCGGCATTGCCAAGGGAGACGTTCTCGCGACCGCGCGGCTCGCCGGCATCCTTGCGGCCAAGCGCACGAGCGATGCGATACCGCTGTGCCATCCGCTCACACTGACATCCGTAGAACTCCAACTCACCGCCTGCGAGGAGGATGTCCCCGCCATCGAGATAACCGCCACCGTTCGCTCCAAAGGACCCACGGGCGTGGAGATGGAAGCACTGCATGCGGTTGCGGTTGCATGCCTGACCGTCTACGACATGGCGAAGGCCATCGACCGCGCCATGCACATCAGTGACATCCGCTTGTTGAAAAAATCCGGCGGTAAAAGCGGCGAATGGAGTGCCCCTTAATTAATGAAACAGGCGCGCAAACTGCTGTCGGTGGAAGACGCTCTCGAGCAAATGCTGGAGGGCATCAATCCGTTACCCTCGACGAGCATCCCGCTTGTACAGGCGCGCGGAAGGGTCTTGTGCGAGAACGCACGCGCGCGCAGAAGCCACCCGGCCTTTGATGTCTCCGCTATGGACGGCTACGCCGTTCGCAGCGGTGATGTTGCACAAGCCGGCGCGAGTCTCTCGCTTGTCGGATCAATTGCGGCCGGCGACGAACAAACCGGTGCGGCCATTCAAGCAGGAGAGACCATGCGCATCTTTACCGGCGCGCGATTGCCCCGCGGCGCCGACGCCATCCTCATCCAGGAAAACGCACGGCAAGACGGCAATCGCGTCACTTTTTCACAAGCCGCGCAAACCGGCCGTTATGTTCGTCGCAAAGGCGGCGACTTTGCCGAAGGTGACAATCTCCTCAACACCGGACATCGCCTGCGCGAACGCGACCTCGCACTTCTTGCTGCAATGGGATATGTGCATGCGGATGTGCACCGCAAACCCCGGGTCGCGGTGCTCGCGCTTGGCAACGAACTTGCCCCCGTCGGAGAAAACAACGAAAACAAACTACCCTCTTCGAACAGCATCGGAATGGTTGCATTCCTTGAGAAACTTGATTGCGACGCGCTCGATATCGGCATCGCACCCGACAACGTTGATGCCATCCGCAAAGCCATCGACAAGACGGAAGACTGCGATTTCCTCGTGACCATGGGAGGCGCGTCCGTCGGCGAGCACGACCTCACCCGTTCCGCTCTTGAGGCAAGCGGCTTTGACATTCGCTTTCACGGCGTTGCCGTGCGCCCGGGAAAGCCCTTATTGTTCGCAATGCGGGAGGGAACGCGTGCGCTTGGACTGCCCGGCAATCCGGTCTCAACGATGGTGTGCGCCGAAATATTTTTGCGGCCGGCGCTTGCAAAAATGCAGGGTGCAAGCGTGGACGGGCTTTCCCGCATTCGTGCGCGTTTGACCCGACCGCTCCCCGCCAACGACGAACGCCAGGAATATATGCGTGCACAACTTGCATGGGATGCGGGCGAACAGGCTTATTTTATTACACCGTTCGAAAGCCAGGACAGCGCACGCCTGGCGATGCTTGCGCGCGCTGATGCGTTCGCCGTCCGTCCGCCCTTTGACAAAGCCCTCGACAAAGGCGAAAGCATTGATGCGCTTTTGCTGGACTCATAGGGCTGCTTGTCGAGGAAACTTTCGCCGAAAATGAATTGAGGTAATATTCATCAATACTATAATCTCTTGGAGGGTTACTGTCGTAAAATGGACGTACAGTGTGCCATCCACTCGGCGGATGGGTTTATTCGCATAATGTAAATACAAAGAGGTGCAAAACAATGACAACTATCCAAGACCAACGCACAAAAAGCAACGAATCCGGAAGTGAAAGGAGAAAGACGGCTGATAACAAAGGTGAAATTTCCATTCGACTCCCCAAGCATCTGGAAAAATTGTCCGAACAGATAGATAGAATTCGAAAGATAGATGGAGACGAATCCATGTTTCGCTCCCGCTTTCGACTCCCCTACTCCTCACCGGAACCGATTCGCCCGCAAAGAAAAACGTAAATCAGAAGGGCTCCCCCTTCAATGCATGGCACTTTTCAGGACGTGAAGGGTTTCATGTCCACGTGAGAATTAAGAACGAAATTTCCGCCAAAATCCTTGGAAATTCCGCCAAACGCCATCAGGCAAAATAAAAGTCTTGACTCGCAGGGCTCCTCGATGTATCCATTTTGTTCACATTCGGAGAATCGGAATAAAGTTTAGAACTTCATACCGCGAATCAAACTGCCAAGAACCGCCGCACGGAGACGTTGGGTCTTTTTGAGTCGGCGGGGGCGCTCCCTACACAATGAATACGATGGTTACCTAATCTCGGACAGGGAGTTCCGCACGCTCGCGTTCCAAGAAAGAAGGAGAACACCATGCAAAACACAATAAAAATTCATCAGTTCATTGAATTCTCGCTGTCGCAAGTTCGAGAAAAAATAGGGGAAATTCTCGGCGGAGAAGTCATATCCATCTGCGGGTCCATTGACCAAGGGCTGGATAACATGATTTATCGCGATATTGAAGCCTTGAAAAAGCAAAAGGGAGAGTTAAGCGAACGTCTCGTTGTCATGATTGCAACATCGGGAGGATTCGTGGACGTTGTAGAACGCATCTGCAATATATTCCGGCATAACTTTGAGGTTGTAGATTTCATCGTTCCAAACTGCGCTTATTCCGCCGGTACGGTTCTGGTTCTTTCCGGTGACAACATATACATGGACTACCACTCCGTATTGGGACCGATAGATCCGCACATTAGAGATAACAAAGGACGATGGATCCCCGGGGCAAGATATCTCCATCAGTATGACAAGCTGACCGGGAAAAGCGGGGAAGGAAACCTGACCGATGCGGAACTTTCATCCTTGGCCGAAGATGTCGACCCCGCAGATATATTTGCCGTTAAACAGGCGACAGAACGCTCAAAAGAGTTAATAAAAAAGTGGCTGGTTGATTACAAATTCAAAAACTGGACAACGACAGCAACCAAAAAACAAAACGTGACCTTGGAAATGAAGAAAAGAAGAGCCGAAAGTATCGTCGAAATCCTGGGGAATACGTCGAGATGGCATTCCCGCGGATACGGTATCACGATGCGGGAATTGCGCGACGGAGATATTCACCTCGCAATCAACGACTATGGAGAGAGAAAAGAACTAGGCGAGAGCATTCGCCGATACGGCAGCCTGCTGGACAGCCACCACTATAAAAGAAATGCGCAATGCGCGCTCCACTCGGCAAATGGATTCACTCGCTTGACATAACGGCAACCCGCATCGAATTGCCAAAACCCGTATAAAAGAAAAGTAAACAGAAAGATGTGCTACTATGTCTAACAACGACAACAACCTACAACGTGAATTTGAATCTCTCAAAGAGATAGTGGAAGCGAAGATGGAAATTATCGAAGCCGGAAACAAAGCGGCCTTTTCCAAAAACGAAACCGCTATTGAGCGACTTCGCACGGACCATGAAAAAGCTATCAGAGAACTTCGTGCGGACCATGAGAAAGCTGTCGGAGGACTTCGTGCGGACCATGGGAAAGCTGTCGGGGGACTTCGTGCGGATATGGAGCGAGGATTCAAATCACTTTTCTTGCAGTTATCGGGTATAATTGCTTTTGCCCTTACCCTTCTAGGTTTTGTGATCAAATGGTAGGCAGTAGCAATATTTTCTGTTTGCATGGCTTGTGATTGTCGATAGGGCGCTAATCATTCGTAGCCCTTCCCGAAACCGTTGAGGGTCATTGAGGCGTTGCCGACTATCCTGCTCATTGATGGCATTGCGAGGTTTTTCTCTCCTCGGAAACAATTTCCTTCTTCGTCCGTTTTGGTCTATGATTGGTGCACAGAGTGGAGGGAGAGCGAGGTAAATCACATGTCACTTTCCGTACCCGAACAAACTGGGCAAAACACACGCGTGCCGTCCACGACGGCGGAAGCGCTTTGGCACGAGTTTCAAGACACCGCTCGGGAGATTATCGGACGCGAAAAAGAGTTGGAGAAGTTTTTAAGCGACTCCATCCTTGAGCGCGAGAATTTCGCTGACGCTCTCGGATATCTCCTTGCCGGAAAACTTGCCGACAACACCCTTGATGCAGAAACGCTGCGGGCCGACTTCGCCATCGCCATTGAGGGCGATGACGGAATTCTCGACGATTGCGTTGGAGATCTTGACGCCTTCCTTGACCGCGACCCGGCTTGCAGCGAGCGGCTCACGCCTTTTCTCTATTACAAAGGCTTCCACGCGCTGCAAGCTTACCGAATCACCCGGCAACTATGGCTGTCGCAGCGACGCACGCTTGCTTTTCACTTGCAAAGCCGCTCTTCCGAGCGCTTCGGCGTTGACATCCATCCGGGTGCGCGGATAGGCAGGGGCATTATGATTGACCACGCTACCGGTGTCGTCATCGGCGAAACCGCGGTTGTTGAAGACAATGTCTCCATGTTGCACGGCGTAACGCTCGGCGGCACCGGCAAGGAGTGCGGCGACCGCCATCCGAAAGTTCGACGGGGCGTCCTGCTTTCGGCTGGTGCGACAGTATTGGGCAATATCGAGATAGGCGAGTGCGCGCGCATCGGCGCAGGCTCGATAGTGCTGCGCAATATTCCGCCCTATTGCACGGCCGTTGGCGTCCCCGCACGGCTCATTCACTGTCCCGATGCATCCGAAGAGCCTGCATTGGAAATGGACCACATGTTCCCTCAAGAACCGGACTACTCCATTTAAGACGCGCCCGTGAACAGGATTGTCATCTGTGGCGGCGGCGTTGCGGGCTTGTGTGCTGCGCTGGCGTTGCAGGCAAAAGGCATCGAGAGCATCGTGCTCGAACAGCACAATGGTGAAGACGAGATTGGAGCCGGAATTCAGCTTGCTCCCAATGCAACCCGATGCTTTCGGATGCTCGGCGTTGAGCCGCATCTGCGTGCGGCCGCTCTTGAACCCGGGGCGGTCGAGATTCTCGATGCCGATTCCGGCGCTTTGGCATACCAAATCCCGTTGGGAGAATCACTCGGGAAACTTTACGGTGCGCCCTATCTCGTCATGCACCGGGGCGACCTGCTCGATGTCTTACGGCAACAGTTAAAGAATCCCCCCCTTCACAAGCAAGTCGCCGGCTTCGAAGAACAACGCGAAAGCATTGCCGCCCGTTGCACCGACGGCAGCGCCGTTGAAGGCGACTATCTCCTTGGTGCCGACGGCGTCGGATCAATCATTCGAAAACAACTCTTTCCGCAACGGGCGGCGCCCTTGTCCGGCAGGCATGCCGCATGGCGCGCACAGGCTGACGACAATGCCGCCGTCCCGGACAACAATGTCCGCGCCTGGTGCTCGCGCGGATGTCATCTGGTCGCCTACCGGCTCCCTGACACGGCACGCGGGAAGGGACGCGTCAATCTCGTCGCGCTCGCGCAAGAAGACAAGCGCCCGCCCGTTGAATCCTGGCTGAAAGGGTTGCCGGAACTTTCCTGGAAAAAATACACCTTGTTTGAAAGCGGTATCCCGGAGCGATTCTCGCGCGGTCGTGCGGGACTGCTGGGTGATGCCGCGCATCCGATGCTTCCTTTTCTTGCACAAGGTGCAGGCATGGCCGTTGAGGATGCCGTTGCCCTGGCGCAAAGCTTCGGGAAGGACGAAGGGTTGCGCGGACTGGATGCGCTGTGCCGGCTGCAACGCCTGAGAAGAGTTCGCCGGGCGATTTTGTTTCAAGGACGTATCTTTCATCGCCAAGGATTTTGGGGACGGCTCGCCTGGAGCCGGACGGCAACATCTCTCGCGCGACTCGCACCGCAACAACTCCGCGACACCCGGTTGGGATGGCTCTATAAAGGCGGCAGCTTCCGGGGCCGGGATGCATCAAACCATGACCGGAGCGTATTTTGATTCGATGGCTTGCTTGTGATTCGCCCGCTTCACCCGTGCATTCGGGAAACTGTAATGGACGGTCTTTTCCGGCGGACGAAAGAGCGGCAGGAGAGCCCCCGCCCCCGAATCGGGGGCGCAAAGAAACGCCCCGGCGAATCACTGGAAATGCCGGGGCGTCCCTTTGGGTTGGTCTGCAGTAGTTGCATCAAGCCGCACATTCGCCCGGAACTCAAGCTTTTTCCGGGTAATCCGGGAACTTACAAGTTTTTTGCGAGATTTTCGGCGGTATTTGGGCGGTTTCGAGAGGCCGGAAAACCGCCGCTATAGGGACGGAATTTCGCGAATCGGTCCGGATTTCGGCGGAAAAGCGGCAAAAATCTCCGAATCTGAAGATTCGCGGACCTGCCGGTACGGCTCCTTGCCCGTGCGCCGCGGCCGATGTTCACAGGCGCCCTTCCGCTTGCGCTTTCGCAAACAGCCGCCCGCGTTCCGGTTATGAATCCTCCTCGCTCCCGCAAGGAGAAAAACGCTCGCCCTCGCCGTCTTCAAAGAAGATGTCGCGCAACAAAACCTTCGCAACCGAATCGCTGTCATCGGTATCGGACGAGACGACAACATATGCGAGTTCCTCGAACGGTTTTCCGAACAAATTCTCGAAGTCGCCGCGGATGTCGACGCGCTCGCTTTGCCAGTTGCCGTAACCGCCGAGACCGTTGCGCAAGACGATGAGTCTCCCGCGTTCGTGATACGGATTTACCACAATCGATCCGGGCGCATTCGCGCTTCCCCACACATAGGTGAGCACATGGGCTTCCTTTGGGAAACCCGAGAGCCACAATTGCCACTCGCTGTAAGAACCCCTGCTCTCGGGCGGCTCGAAAATGAGATGGATGGAAACGGGACGGTCTTGTTTCGGCTGGCCGAGAAAGGTGGGATCAGGGCCCTCGTCAATGCGCCACCGCCACCCGATGTGCGTGGCATTACGGGCGCGATCGGAAACGCGATGGTAAACAAACCCGATGGCATCAACGGCGGTAATGTCCATGGCATCGCATGCGGACATGGAGACTTCCGGTTCCGGCTCGCCGAAAATTCCGAAATTTCCCCAGCCTTCCCAGACCTGCATGACAGCAAAGAGTTTTCCCGCACCCGAAAAACCCAGCAACGCAACAGACAGTAACGCGACAAACAGGAATCTTTTCATGCGGCCGACTCTTGATATGCGCGCAACGTTACTTTGTCCGAAGCGTTCTCCGCGTCAATGCGCATTCCCTCCAATGCAAGCAGTCTTGCCGTGAACGCCGGGAGCGAACCGTGAATGTCTTCCGGCAAAGCGGACGATTCCCTCAAGCGCTCCGGCATGTCCCCGGGAATCTTTGCACCGGCACCTTCGGCGCTCACCGCAATCCCCCGGCCGTTTTCCCACTCGAGGGCGGCAACGCAGAGCCTACCGCCGCGCGGAATGCATCCGCGTGCCAGCAAAAGCATCTGCAACAAAAGTTTCAACATGTTCCTGGGAATCTCTTCGCGCCAGACATCAATATGAAGATGAAAGAATTCTTCGCACATCCACTCCGTTGCTTCAAGAACATCTTCGCGCGACGTGGTTGCTCCCGGTGACGAGTCCGCACCGAACGCCAGGCGGAAAAAATTAAGTTTCGACAGGGCGCGCTGCGCCGCCGCCCCCACCAACTGCAACGCCTCGGTGCGCATCCCGGTGTCGTCTTCCTCTTCGAGAAGCTCAACCCCGTTGCGCAGGGCCGCGAGCGGGTTGACGAGATCGTGTCCCATGCGGCTGCACAGCCACGAAGCCAATGCCGTCTGCGCGTCCGAATCTTCGACGCCCGATGTTTTCGTTTGCCGCAAGGTTAGAGCGCCTCGCTGCCCGAAATAATCTCGATTAACTCTTTGGTGATAGCTGCCTGCCGCGTGCGGTTGTAGACGATGGTCAGGCGGTCGACAATTTCGCCGGCGTTTCGCGTGGCATTGTCCATCGCGCTCATGCGCGCCCCTTGTTCGCTCGCGGCGTTTTCGAGAAGCGCCTGGAAAACCTGCGAGCGCAAGGCTTTCGGCAAAAGCGCCGCCAGGAGTTCCTCCTCCCAGGGCTCGAATTCGGCGGACGCCCCCGATGCTTCCGGCGCGTCCTCCCCGCCCCCATCCGGCGACAAGCGCATGGGGATGAGGCGGTGCGCCGTGGGCTTCTGACTCAAAACCGAATCGAAATGCGCGTAGAAGAGTTCGCATACGTCGACTTCCCCAGCTTCAAACATTTCCTCGACGCGCGCGGAGATTTGCTGCACCTGCCTGTATTCGACGTGCCGCGTTGAAGCAAGCGACCAGTTCTCAATGATGCGGTCTCCGAACTCGCGTTTGAGGATGTCGAAGCCCTTGCGCCCGACGCAGATGAGTTGGACTTTCCCGCCGGCGCCCTCAACCCGCTGGATGCGCTCGCGGGCGAGTCGCACGATGGAAGTGTTGAAGCCGCCGCAAAGCCCCCTGTCGGCGGTTGCGATAATGAAAAGATGTTTTTCTTCTTTGCCCGTTCCGGCAAACAAGGGCATCTCGGCCAATCCGCCGCCCTCGTCAATATGGGCGGTAAGTTTGGCGAGAAGCTGCCGCATGCGTTCCGCATAGGGACGGGCGGCTTGCGCGGCCTCTTGCGAGGTCCGCAGCTTGGATGCGGCAACCATGCGCATGGCGCGCGTGATTTTTCTGGTGGATTGAATGGAGGAGATGCGGTTGCGCAGTTCCTTAAGGCTTGCCATCGTTCGTGCCCGTGTGCTCGCGGTGACTCGTGTTTATGCGAATTTTTCGGCGAATCCGGCAACGGCTTCGCGCAAACGGCTTTCGATTTCATCCGAGAGCGCCTGTTCTTTGCGAATGTCCTCGATGAGACCGCCGTGTTCGCTATGGATGAATCGCAGCAGTTCTTCTTCGAAGCGTCCGACATTCTCGATCGGCAGGGCGTCAAGGTATCCGTTGACGCCTGCAAAGATGACAACCACCTGCTCTTCCATGGAGAGGGGGGAAAATTGCGCTTGTTTGAGAAGTTCGGTGAGACGAGACCCCCGGGCGAGAAGTTTTTGCGTGGAAGCGTCAAGGTCGGAGCCGAATTGCGCGAAGGCGGCCATCTCGCGATATTGCGCGAGCTCGCCCTTGATGCGACCGGCAACCTGCTTCATGGCCTTTACCTGGGCGGAGGATCCCACGCGCGAAACCGAAAGCCCGACGTTCAGGGCGGGACGAATGCCCTGGTAGAAAAGGTCGGTCTCGAGGAAGATTTGCCCGTCGGTGATGGAAATAACGTTGGTCGGGATGTAGGCGGAGACGTCGTTGGCCTGCGTTTCGACGATGGGCAGGGCTGTAAGAGAGCCCGAGCCGTGCTCTTCATTGAGTTTGGCGGCGCGCTCGAGCAGGCGCGAGTGCAAATAGAAAACGTCGCCGGGATAGGCTTCGCGTCCGGGCGGACGGCGCAGGAGCAGCGACATCTGCCTGTATGCAACGGCTTGTTTGGACAGGTCGTCGTAAATGATGAGCGCGTGCATGCCGTTGTCGCGGAAATATTCGCCCATGACGCATCCGGTAAAGGGTGCGAGGAATTGCAGCGGCGCGGGATCGGACGCGGTCGCGGCAACGACGATGGAATATTTCATGGCATCGTTTTCTTCAAGGGTGCGAACGATGTTTGCAACGGACGAACGCTTCTGGCCGATGGCAACATAGATGCAGTAAAGTTTCTTGGATTCGTCGTTTCCCTCGTTAACGGCCTTTTGGTTCAGGATGGCGTCAATGGCGACGGCGGTCTTGCCGGTCTGGCGGTCTCCGATGATAAGTTCGCGCTGCCCTCTTCCGATGGGGATGAGCGCATCAACGGCCTTGAGTCCGGTCTGCATGGGCTCGTGGACGGATTGCCGCGCGATAATTCCCGGCGCCTTGACGTCGACGCGACGCATCTCGTCCGATTGGACGGGGCCTTTTCCGTCAATGGGATTTCCGAGCCCGTCAACAACCCGCCCGAGCAGACCGCGTCCAACCGGAACTTCGACGATTTCACCGGTGCGTTTTACGGTGTCGCCTTCCTGGATTTTCTGGTCCTGCCCGAAGAGAACGATTCCGACGCTGTCGTGCTCGAGGTTGAGCGCCATTCCGCGAACGTTGTTGGGGAATTCAAGCATCTCACCGGCCTGCACGTTGTCGAGCCCGTGGACCCGCGCGATGCCGTCGCCGACGGAGAGAACCCGTCCGATTTCGGCGACTTGCGCCTGCGACTGATCGAAATTCTGGATTTGCTCCTTGAGGATTTTGGAGATTTCGGCGGTTTGGATGTCCATATCAGTTTGTTTCTTTCATTGTGGTTTCAAGGGTTTCTAGTTTTGTTTTGAGCGATGTATCGATCATGAAGCTTCCGATTTTGACTATAATTCCGGAGAGGATTGCCGAGTCGGTCAGAAGGGAGAGCTTGATTTTGCCGCCAATGTTTTTTTCGAGCAAGTTCCGGATTTGGGACTGCTGCTCCGGGTTGAGGGGCGCGGCGGTGATGACTTCGGCGTGCTGCTGGTTTTGGTGATGGGCGAGCAGGCTTGCGAAGCGGACGGCAACCTCGCCGACGAGGGCGATGCGGGAGTTCTGTGAGAGAACGCCGATGGTGTTTCTCGTGAGTTTGTGAACACTGAGTTTGTCGCAGACGGCTTGAAGGGCTTTGTATTTTTGCACTTTCGGGAAGTCCGGATTGGTCAGGGCAAAATGGAGATCGGGGTTGTCCTTGAGAAGGCCCTCAAGGGCGGCCATATCATCAGCGACAGGATCGAGGGCGTTGTCATCTTTTGCGAGTTGAAAGAGGGCGGCGGCGTATCGTCCGGGCGCGGATGCGATTGCGATATTCGGTGTGGACACGGGCT
>JAPOUT010000108.1:0-12009 GCA_026708545.1 Hyphomicrobiales bacterium | reverse complement strand
TTTATGTTGATGTTCGCGGCGTCTTGCCCGATTTATCGCTCGATAGGCAAGGCGGAGTTGCCGGTGAATTGCGGGGATTGCGGGGTTTCTTGCTACGCGAAGACGAAAGGGACGAAAACGAGAATCATGACCGTAACCCAGGCGAGCACGAAAAGCGCGCGGGCAGTGCACTGGATCCAAAAGGATTTTGGAGGAAGGTTCGGCGAAGAGGAAAATTTACCGGCGAAATTTCGGCCGGCGGGAAGGTTTCCGCCGGTGAGGGTTTTCTGGCTAAGCATGGGTACCGTTTCTCCTTGTCGTTGCGGGGCCCGGTGTCGGCGGCCAAGGAAGACATGCTGTTCCCTCAGCCAAACCAATAGGGGTCGACATCTACGACCAGACGGGTGCCGGAAGACAAACGGGCGCCGGCGAGCCAATCGGTGATTAACTTCTGTGCGTCGATGCTTCGACTTGCTCTCAACAGGAAACGGTACCGGAACTTTCCCCTCAGACGATACAAAGCCGCCGGTGCAGGACCTAATAACACAAAACCATCACCTTTGGGAAGGGTTTTGCTTAAAACCCGCGTTGCATCTCGGACTCTTTGCTCGTCGGTGTCGGAGAGAATCAGTGCAACGAGACGTCCGAAGGGCGGCAGGCCTGCACGTTCACGGGAGAATCGCTCTTGTTCGATGAAACCGTCGCGATCGCCGCGCGCAAGAGCCTGAATGACGGGATGTTCGGGCATCCAGGTTTGCAGCAGGGCTCGTCCGGGCCGCTCCTCCCGCCCGCAGCGTCCGATGACCTGGTGAAGCAGCTGGTAGCTTCGCTCGCTTGCACGCAGGTCCGCGTTTCCAAGGCCGATGTCGGCGTCAATAATGCCGACCAGCGTGAGATGCGGAAAATGATGGCCTTTGGCAATGATCTGCGTGCCGATGATGATATCGACTTCGCGTTCGAGAATTCGCTCGATGGCGCCCTGGTAACCCCGCGCGCCGAAGACTTTGTCCGAGGAGAGAATCTCGATTCGCGCCTGCGGAAACAAGGCGGCGGTTTCCTCGGCGATTCGCTCGACCCCGGGGCCGCACGCCACGAGGCTTTCCTTTTCTCCGCAGGCGGGGCACTCGAGCAGCAAGGCGCGCCGGTAGCCGCAATGGTGGCACAAAAGCCCGTTGCGGGAACGATGTTCGACAAGCCAGACATCGCAATTGGGACAGGTGATTCGCTCGCCGCAGGCACGGCACAGCGAGACCGGCGCATAACCCCGGCGGTTGAGAAACAAAAGGCTCTGGTCTCCGCTTTCGAGGGTCTCGCGCATGAGCGAAACCAGTGATTCGCCGAGCCAGTGGGACGAATCGGTGGATTCGCCGCGCAGGTCGATGACGGAGATGTCCGGCTGCGACGCCCCGCCAAAACGTTCCCCCAGGCGCAAATGCTGCAGGCGTCCGCGCTCGACATTTTCCAGCGATTCCAAACTCGGCGTCGCCGAAGAGAGCAAAACCGGAAAGCCGCCCAGCCAGGCGCGGGCGACGGCCATGTCCCGCGCGTGATAAAGAACGCCGTCGTCCTGCTTGAAGGCCTGCTCGTGTTCCTCATCGACAACGATAAGCCCGAGTGCTTCGAACGGAAGAAACAGGGCCGAGCGCGCGCCGACGACCATGCGCGCCGAGCCGTTTGAAACCGCCCTCCAGCCGTCGCGCCGCCGCGCCCGCGTCAATCCCGAATGCCACACGAGAGGCTCGATGCCGAAGCGCGCGGTGAAACGTTTGAGAAATTGCTCGGTGAGCGCGATTTCGGGCAGCAACACGAGCACCTGCCTGCCCGCTTCCAAAACCGAAGCGATCGCCTCGAAATAGACTTCGGTTTTGCCCGAACCCGTAACGCCGTCCAGCAGGAAGCCGTTGCCGCGCGCGCCGCCCCTTCCCCAGCCGTCCTCGTGTTTCAGCGCTTCGCGCAATACGGAGACGATCGATTCCTGGTCGGAAGACAAGGAAGGCAGCACGCTTTTCTCCCGGACGAGTTGGTATGCATCGCACGGCGCGGTCTCGCTTGCGCCACCCGTTTCAACCTTCTGCAGCCATCCGGCTTTCACCATCGTGCGCAATACTTCGGCGCGGACTTGCGCGCGTTCGAGCAGAAGATTTTGTTCGAGGGGAACACCCGCTTGCCCGAGAGCTTCAAGAACCCGTTTTCGCGCCTGCGTCATGGGCTTGGGCATTGTCTCCGTCGCGGCATATCCGAAACGTTTGGGAGGGGGCTTGAGCGCGTCCGGCGCGCTCAGTGCAAGACGCAGCACGGTGCCAAGGGGGTGGAGCGTGTAGTTCGAAACAAATTCGATGAATGTGCGCAGTTCTTTCGACAGGGGTCGGGCAGGCAGGTGTTCCCGGACGGGTCGCAGCCGCTTTTCATCAATGTTCCCGTCCCCGGTGCCGTCCCAAACGACTCCCACGCACACCCTCGAAGCCAGGGGCACGCGCACCACATCGCCGGGTGCGAGAATCATGCCTTCGGGAACGGCGTAACTGTAGGCCTTGGGCACGGCCAGCGGCACAAGCACCCTCACCTGCGGTTTTTTAGAAACATTCATGGGCAACGACAAACCCCTAGCGCAAGCCTCCTGATTCCCCTAAACTCGCGTGACAATCATACACGGGAGTTAGACGATGAAGATTTTCCTCGATAGTACCGACATTGACTATATCATGCGGCTGCGCGCAACGGGGATGGTGGACGGCATCACGACCAACCCCTCGCTGATGGCGCAATCGGGCAAGGATTTCGGAGAGGTCTTGCGCGGCATCTGTGCGCTGATTGAGGGACCGGTGAGCGCCGAGGTTGTCGTGACTGAATCCGAGGAGATGTACAAGCAGGGACGCCACCTTGCGGACCTTGCCGGCAACATCGTGGTGAAGCTGCCCTGCACATGGGAAGGAATGATTGCGTGCCGCAAACTCGCGAACGAGAACATCAAGGTGAATGTCACTTTGTGTTTTTCGGCGAACCAGGCGTTGCTCGCGGCCAAAGCCGGCGCAACGTTTATCTCGCCTTTTATCGGACGCATCGATGACACCGGTGCCGACGGCATGGAATTGATAGAGGAGATTCGCGCGGTTTACGACAACTACGACTTCGAGACAGAGATTCTCGCCGCGTCCATCCGCAATATCGACCATGTTAAAAATGCCGCGCTGATCGGCGCGGACGTTGCGACCTTGCCACCGAAAATTTTCGAAGAACTCATCGAGCACCCTCTCACCGACAAAGGTCTTGAAAAATTTTTACAAGATTGGAAAGCAACCGGGCAGAAGATACCTGTGCCTTAGGGTAAGCAAGTTGAAAGCTCCCGCGCAGACATCTTCAGCCGCTTCGCCCGCGAATCTTGATTTCGACGAGCAGGCGCGTGCGCTCGCGCCTACGGTAAAAGATTCCTCGCACAAAGACATCGTCGCATGGCTTCGATACATCACCATTGAGCAGCGACTCTCCCCCTTGAGCGTGCAGGCGTACCAAAGGGACGCGCGTAACTTTTTCGCATTCCTCCAAGACCACCGCGGCTCCCCCGACCTGCCCGAAAAAATTCGTGTATCGGACATTCGAGCCTTTCTTGCACACCGGCGGCACGGCGGTTCGGGCGCGCGCTCGCTGGCGCGTTCCTTGTCCGGAATTCGCTCCCTGCTGGGCTGGCTTCACCAGCAAGACCGCATTGATGCGACCGCGCTGGATGCCATCCGCACGCCGAAACTTCCGCGCCTGCTGCCCAAGCCCATTGACGAGAAAGAAGCCCGGACGCTTTTGGAAACATCCAACATCGACAATTCCACCAAGGAAGACTGGTGCGCGGTGCGCGACGTCGCCGTCTTTGCGATGTTGTATGGATGCGGCCTGCGAATCTCCGAGGCGTTAAGCCTGAACGCAGACATTCTGCCGCTGGGAGAGCGGCTCGCCGTCACCGGCAAGGGAAACAAGGAACGAATCGTCCCGGTGCTGCCCGCCGTGCGCGAATCTCTCAAGCAATATGTCCAAATCTGCCCGTTTGCTCTTCACCCCGAATCACCCATCTTCTTCGGCAAACAGGGACGGCGGCTTGGCGCGAGGACCGTCCAGGCGCGCCTTGCCATAGCGCGCGAGAATTTGCGGCTGCCCCCCCAGACGACGCCCCACGCGCTCCGGCACTCCTTCGCTACGCATTTGCTAAATGCGGGCGGAGACCTTAGAACCATCCAGGAGCTTCTCGGACACGCGAGCCTCTCAAGCACGCAGATTTACACGGAGGTGGAAACCGACCACCTCTTGCGTGTATATGAGGAAGCGCATCCGCGCGCTCGCGAATCAGACACAACAAGAAAGGATCCGCCATGCTGATTGGAGTGCCTAAGGAAATCAAACCCCACGAGTATCGAGTCGGACTTACGCCGGGAAGCGCGCGCGAACTCATCCATCACGGGCACAACGTGCTGGTCGAGACAAACGCGGGCGCAAAACTCGGCATGACGGATGAAGAATACAAAAACGTCGGTGCGGCCATCGCGGCCGATGCAAGCGAAATTTTCGAAAAAGCCGAGATGGTCGTCAAGGTCAAGGAGCCGCAAGAGGTCGAATGGAAAAAACTCCGGGACGGACAGATTCTCTTCACCTACTTGCATCTTGCCGCCGAACCCGAACTTGCGAAAGGCCTCAAAAACGCAAACTGCGTCGCCATCGCTTACGAAACCATCACGTCCGATCGCGACGGCCTCCCCCTGCTCGCCCCCATGAGCGAGATCGCCGGACGAATGTCCGTGCACGCCGGCGCGCACACCCTCGAAATCCACCAGGGCGGACGGGGCGTGCTACTCGGAGCCGCGCCCGGAGTTGCCCCCGCGAAAGTTGCGATCCTGGGCGGCGGCGTTGCGGGAACGAATGCCGCGCGAATGGCGCTCGGGCTCGGAGCGGATGTGAGCATACTCGACATCTCCGCGCGCCGGCTGCGCGAACTCGACCAAATCTTCGGACCACATCTTCGAACCATCTTCAGTTCCATCGAAAACGTCGAACAGTATGTTTTCGAGGCCGACCTCGTCATCGGTGCGGTGCTGGTGCCGGGAGCTTCCGCGCCGAAACTTGTCACCCGCGAAATGCTCAAGGAGATGAAAACGGGCACGGTGGTCGTCGACATCGCCATTGACCAGGGAGGATGCTTCGAGACCTCCAAGCCGACCACGCATGACGATCCGACTTACATCGTCGAAGATGTCGTCCACTACTGCGTTGCAAACATGCCCGGGGCGGTTGCAAACAGTTCAACCGTCGCCCTCAACAACGCCACGCTGCCGTTTGTCACCACCCTTGCCAACAAGGGATACGCAAAGGCGTTGCTTGACGATTCGCATTTTCGAAACGGCCTCAATGTGATGGGCGGGAAAATTACGCACGGGGCCGTCGGCGCCGCGCTCGGGGAGAATGCGGCCGAACCCCTAGACTTGTTGGAAAAAGCGGCGTAGCATCGGGAGCAACGAATCAACAGGAGTTTAGGCAATGGCTGTCCCCAAGCGTAAAACAACACCTTCCAAACGAGGGCTTCGGCGCTCATCCATGGCACTCTCGCGTCCCGCCTATGTTGAGGATGCGGAGAGCGGAGAGCTTCGTCGTCCGCATCATATTGACCTCAAAACCGGTATGTACCGGGGCAAAAAAATCCGCGAGCCGAAGAGCACGAACTAGGGAGTCCGGGAATGCGAGGTTCCGACGACGATTCCGGCGGTAAAAACGAGAACGATGGAAGCCGCAGGGAATTAATCCGCGAACGCAGGATTCGGGAACAAGAAACACCGGCCGAGATTGCCGCCATTCGCGCCGCTCTCCGTGAAGGTGAAAGAAGCGGCATAAGCACACGTACACCCGGTGAAATAATGGATGCCGTCGTCGCGCGAAAGCGCAAAAATGGCAAGTTATAGATTAAGTCGGAAATCCGACAGGAACATTGAAAACACTTTTGTTACGGTGTTGATGCGTTCGAACCAGAGCGGGCCCAAGCGTATCAAACGGGTATGAGGATGCGGTTTGACCTAACGGCAATTTCAATAATAAAACACAGGACCGAAACAAGACACGGAGTAGAGCAATGAAATCACAAGCGAGAGCCGTCATCATCGGCGGCGGGGTCATCGGCGTCGCAACCCTGTACCACCTTGCAAAAAAAGGCTGGAGCGACATCGTCCTCCTCGAGCGAAAAGAACTGACATCCGGGTCGACCTGGCATGCCGCAGGGCTCCTCCCCCTCTTCAACATGAGTTATTCCGTCGGCCAAATCCACAAATACACCCTTAATCTCTACCCGCAACTCCAGGACGAAACTGGAATGGATACGGGGTTGCGCCTCGTTTCCAACATTCGACTCGCATCCGAAAAGGACAGATGGGACGAATTCATGGCCTACGTCGGCGTTGCAAAAACCATCGGCGTCGAAGTCGAAATCCTCACGCCCGAACAAGTCAAGGAACTCTGGCCCTTGTGCACGACCGACGATCTCATCGGCGCCATCCGGCATCCGCAGGACGGATACGTCCAGCCCAACGAAGTCACGCAGGCAATGGCCCACTACGCGCGGGAAAACGGTGCAACAATCCATCGGGGCACCACCGTGCGCGCCATCGAACAAAAACCTTCCGGCGAGTGGTTCGTCCGAACCGACAAAGGCGACATCACCTGCGAACACGTCATTACCGCCACCGGCAATTTCGCCCGTAAAACCGGCGCCATGGTCGGACTCGACATTCCCGTCATTCCCGTCGAGCATCAATACATCGTCACCGAAGCCCATCCGGCACTCCAGGAACGCAAGGCAAAAGGCGAACCCGAAATGGGAGTCCTCCGCGATACCAAGGCTGCGTTCTACATGCGCGAAGAAGCCGGCGGACTCATCCTCGGCCCTTACGAGACCGGCGCTCCGTGCTGCTATGTCGACGGGCCGGACGACGAGGCCGAATACGAGCTCTTCCAAGGGGACCTCGAACGACTCGAACCCCACATCGAAGGCGCAATGAAACGCGTGCCCATCTTCGGCGAAGTCGGCGTCAAAAAAGTCTACAACGGCGCCATCCCCTACACGCCCGACGGCGCCCCGATCGTCGGGCCGGCCTGGGGCCTCAAAAACTTCTGGCTCAACGAAGGGCACTCCTTCGGCGTCACGGCGGCCGGCGGCGCGGGCTGGCAGATTGCCGAATGGATCGTCGAAGGCGAGCCCAGCATCGATATGATGGACGTCGATCCGAGGCGATTCGGGCCGTATGCAACGCGCGGATATCTGCGCGAGAAAAACGAGGAAGCCTATCGCAACGTCTACACCATCCACTTCCCCGACGAGGAACGCACCGCCGCGCGTCCGCTCAGGCAAACGCCGTGCTACGACAGAATGAAAGACCTCGGCGCCGTGTTCGGGCATGTCTACGGGTGGGAGAGGCCCAACTGGTTCGCCCCCAAAGGCGTCGAAGCCAGGGACAAATGGAGTTTTCGGCGCTCCAACTATTTCGAGCATGTCGGAAACGAATGCAGACACGTCCATGAACATGTCGGGCTGCTCGATATGTCGGCGTTCTCCAAGTTCGAAGTCACCGGCGCGGGAGCGGCGGGATGGCTCGATTCGATCCTCGCGAACCGGATCCCGCGCAAAACCGGACGGCTCGGCCTGTGCCACCTTCTCTCCGAGAACGGAGGCGTGCGCTCGGAATTCACCGTCTATAAAATCGGGGAGGAAAATTTCTACCTTGTCTCCGCGGGCGCCTTCGAACGACACGATTTTGACGTCCTCAGCCGGCTGCTTCCATCCGACGGGAGCGTGCAACTTAACAAAATCACAACGCAGCAAGGCGTTCTGGTGCTGGCAGGTCCCCGTGCCCGGGACGTTCTCGCCAAGGTCACCGATGCGAATTTATCGACGCAGGCGTTTCCATGGTTGTCCGGCAGGCACATTGATGTGGGCGTTGCAAACGCGAACGCCCTGCGCGTCAATTTCGTCGGAGAACTGGGCTGGGAACTTCACCATCCCATCGAGATGCAAAACTACATTTTCGATCTGCTGATGGAAGCCGGGAAAGAATTCAACATTCGCCCGTTTGGAATTCGCGCGATGAACTCGCTACGCCTGGAAAAATCCTACCGGCTGATTCCGCGCGAGCTGTCCATCGAATATGCGGCTCTGGAATCGGGGCTGGATCGTTTCGTGCGCCTCGACAAAAACACCTTCGTCGGGAGGGACGGCCTGCTGGCGTGGAAAGAACGGGGATTCCGCTATGCTTTCGCAACCCTCGAGGTGCACGACATCGAGGATACCGATACGCGGGGAAGCGAACCCGTTTTCTCCGGTGACAAGATGGTCGGGCGCTGCACAAGCGGGGGATACGGATGGCGCCTGGGAAAATCCCTTGCACTGGCAATGATCGAACAGGGGAACGAAAAAATCGGAAACGAGTTGGAAGTGGAGATTTTCACCAAGCGCCACAAAGCAACGGTGCTGGAGGAATCTCCCTTCGATCCCGGCAACGAAAGACTGCGAAATTAAAAGTCTTGACGTCTTCCGCTTTCCTTTGTAGTTAAGAGAATCACGGGGGGCGGGGCTTTTCTGTCGGCGATTTGTTTACAGGCAGAACCCTTGGGCGAGCACGTTTTTGCTTTCTTCAAAAGAGAGCGAATCGAGTAAAGCGGAACTTAGCAAGTTCGTCCTGTAGCGCATTCGGTGCGAATCGGTAAATCAGTAACACGTCAAAGTTTTCGAGTTTGTTGCTCGGTCTTTTGCTTGTTTTCTTTTTACGGATTCGAGGCGTTCCGTTTCGCCCCGCTTGCAAATCCTTCAAGAAAAACAAACAAACAAATTCAAGGTTGTTGCTTCCAATCCCGCTTGGGAGAGTTTCGTTCCGCCAAGTTTCCGGATGCACGCGGCATTCGAAATCAAGCGGCGTCACGTTGTCGTCCGTTCGTTTGTCCCTCGAACCCAGCCACAAACGGAGACAAGATGAATCACAACAAAAACATGCGCGGCGGACGCCTCCGCAAAACGACCCTCGGAATCATAACCTTCGCACCCGTTCTTCTCGGCGCAACCCTTCCGAACGCGCTCGCGGGAACATGCACCGGAACGGCCGGCTCCTACACGTGCACAGGCGAGGAAGACCCGCAAACCGATACGACGCAAACGCTCTCCGCGGCAGCGGGGGAATCCCTGTCCGTGACGGACGAAGGAGCCTTCTCCATCCATACGCAACAAGGTTCCGCCCTGATGCTCAGCACCCAAACGAGTGCCATGGGTGCGACCATCACCCTTGACGGCGGCGGCTCCATCACGGCAAACCTTCACGGAATCGATCTGGACCATAACAACGACGAAGACATCTCGATCACGACAAGCGGACATATCCGCGCAGGCGGCAAGGGAATCTACGCATACAAAGACAGCAACAGAGGAGACATCTCGATCACGGCAAACGGACACATCCATGCCGAAAACATAGGCATTGACGTCGTCCACGAAGGAACCGGAAACATCCTCATTGACGTCGGCGGGCGAATCAGAAGCGACAACGACGATGCCGTTTCCATGAGCGGCGGAACAACGCAAAGACTCATCCTGCGTTCCGGCAGCCGTATCGAGGGTGGTATCACCGCGACCGCCGGTGCAACCCTCGAACTCGCCGATGCGGCGCACGGGCACCAGCCGCCGCCGCATGCACAACACGGGCACAAACCGCCACCGCCGCACGCGCAGGGCGGTCACAGACCTCCTCCGCATCACGGGCACAAACCGCCTCCGCCTCCGCATCACGGGCACAGGCCGCCCCCTCATCACGGACACAGGCCGCCCCCGCACCCAATGCACGGACATCCACCTCCGCACCCGAAACACGCAAGCAGACTCGACCTTGCCACCCTCAGCGGATTCAACACCCTCGAGAAAACCGGAAACGGCCTCTGGGAACTCACCGGAGAAATGCAAACCGGCGAAGAATTCAATTCCGTCTCTTTCGCCTCCGGGCGTCTGCGCCTCCACCATGCAACCCTGCGACTTGCAAGCGGCGCAAGCCTTGCCGTTCCCGATAACGGCACACTCGAGGTCATCGGCGACACAACGCTCGACGGTGACTTCCAGCCCGGCGGAGACGTCGAAGTCCACCTCCACTTCAAACACGACAATCCCGGACGTTTCACCATCGCCGGAGACATTACCGGCGACAAGACCAGCAACCTCAAAATCCGGGCGCACGGCCACGTTGATCCCGGAACAAACATCAACGACATCATTGCCGTCGAGGGAACCGCCCGCGCCGATGCTTTCGACCTGCATCACTTCGCACACGGAGCCTTTGCCTACGACCTCGGTTATGACGCAGCGGCAAAGTCGTGGTCACTGAACGAAAACGGATTCGCCCCGAACGTTCAGACCCATGAAACCTATCCCGCAATCCTCACGCAACTCGCGCAACTGTCCTCCATGCTCCGGCGCTTCGGTGCGCGCAAGCGGATGAATGCAACCCACAGAACCGTCTGGGGGAAAATCGAAACCAGCCACGCCCGCATCGAGCCGAACAACTCCACGCTTAACTCTAACTTCGATATAGAGCACTCACGCGTGCGTTTCGGCATTGACGTTCCCGTTACGCAAGCGATTAATTTCGGTGCGGATGTCGTGATGGGGTCGGCGAAAACCGATCTCGCCGCGGCTACCGGCGAAGGAAACATCAAAACCCGAAACTTCACGACTTCCTTCAGCGCGCTGTGGAAGCACAACCGTTTCTACTCCGATACACAAATCCAATACGCAAACTTCGACAGCAGCCTGCATGCCGAAAACAGAACCCTCGCGTCCGGAAACGACGCGTCCGCGTGGAGCGTGGCAAAGGAAATCGGATACAGCTTCGGCTTCAAAGGCTTTCTCCTCACACCGCAAGCGCAACTCATATGGAACCGCATCGACTTCGATAGTTTCAAACTGCCGAGACATCAGAGGGTTTCCCTCAAAGACGGCAGCACGCTCCTCGGGCGCCTCGGCGTGGCTGCGGCAAGCAAGTTCTTCCATGTCGATGCCAACCTGCGCATGCCTCTTGACGGAAGGACAAAAACCGACGTTTCCGGCGTGACCTTCGTCAACGAAATCGAAAACGTCGCCGTTGATCTTGGTATCGGATTCAAATATCCCTTCGAGCTTCCGTTTGAAGAGACCCGCGCGGCCTTCGTCGGCGACCTCGCAACCTCGCAGGGAGATGAAATCGAATCCTACCGGGCCAATCTCGGGCTGCGGTTTGATTTCTAAACCGACAGCGCGGCGAATTCTTGAACCGCCGCCGCGGGCCCGGCCGCATGCCCCCACACGCCCTCGCACACCGCGAGGTAGTCCGCTCCCGCTCGAAGCAGTTCCGCCGCGTTGCCCGTCGTGATTCCCCCTATCGCCACGCACGGAACGTTTCCCTTCTCGCGCCAGTGCGACAGAATTTCGAGGGGCGCGCGCACCGCATCCGGCTTGTTGCTTGACGCAAAGAAAGACCCGAACGCGACATAATCCGCTCCCGAGGCCTGTGCCGCATGCGCCAGTTCCAAAGAGTCGTGGCAGGTCACGCCGACAATGCCGCCGCCCACGGACGCACGCGCCGCATCCACGCTTCCGTCCTGCTGTCCGATATGAACGCCGTCCGCCCCCGATTCGCCGGCAAGGCGCGCATCGTCGTTCATCAAAACCGAAACGCCGAAATGCCGGGCCAGCGGCGCGAGAACCTCGACGCATTCCCGCCGGACGCGTTCGGAATCCCGGGACTCGCCCGGGGGGAATTTCAAGCGAATCTGCAGGCACGAAACGCCGCCCGCCTCCAACGCCCGGGACAAAACGTCGGGAAAAGTTTGCAGGCAAATGCGCGGCGGCGTGAGCAGGTACAACCCGCCGTCGTTTTTGGTAAACCTCCGGCGAGCGCGCTTGTTCATTCCATCGAAGCCGACCACTCCCCGAGGGCGGCTTTCGAATTCATCCGCGCGCGCTTGTAAAATTCGACCTGCGCCGCGGCGGCGTTCGCC
>JAPOUT010000083.1 GCA_026708545.1 Hyphomicrobiales bacterium | reverse complement strand
GAGAAAACACCTAATTCCTGCCATGAGGACCGAATGCCTATCTTTCGGGAAATCTTTTTAAGCGCTTCCACCTGAAATAATTGTTTCTTGTTTTTGTCCTCATCTTTGCCTTCCACTAATTCGGACAGTGCCCAAATTAAAGCTGTTCGAACATTACTGTCCCCAAGCACGGAGTTTCGAGAAACAATCAGAACAATCAATCTTTCCCAGTATTCCTGGGAAGCCCTCAGCGTATCAACAACCTTGTCATAGTCCGCATCGGTTTCCCTGCAAATCTCCTCTGTGACGTAACCGCGCCACCAAGCGCGAGCAAACGGACAGTTCACATAGACGCTCTTTGATCCCCTCGCCTCGGGCAATCCCCCGAGGCGGCGTAATATGGTGCGAACAATAGAATCAATAGTCTGTTCTTGTTTTTCCTTTAGTGCCTTGTCGATACGCTCCAATCCGCCGGGCAAATTGCCGCCATTGGCTGCCAAATAGGGTGCTTCGATAATTCCCTTCTTGATATGCTCCAGAGTTACATGCCCCCAAAAAGTCTCTTCACTGGCCTGCGCCGGCGTTAAATTTTGCCAATTCTCAAATAATTCCTTTTCAACAGTCTTCGGAGGTTCTTTATATTCCGATTCCGACAACGAATCTGCCCACAAATCGAACGGATCCCCTTCATCTTTCAAGCGAATGCGCCGCTCTATCCGTGCGATAAAGGATTTGCTGTCCCTTGCCGCTTCAAGAAATTCCACTTGTAAATTTTTTCCCTTCGCTTGCAGCAAATCTTTCCGAAGGCCCGTGTAATCATCATCGCGAAACGCCGAATAAGTCATTGTTTCTCCTTTCCTACACGGGGAATTTCAATCGGATACAGCCCGGTAGCAACTCGAACGGGATCAAAGTCTTCGTCGCTCCAATGGCCCATGTTTTTATCCGCCAGCAAATCAGATAGGGATTTGAGGTTTCTGTACTGCTCCCATTGACCGGTTTCATCATCTTCCCCGGAAGCGTCATAATCACTCTTTAAGATATTCAGGCATTGGCTGACCGCATGGACGAGAATGCTCTTCCGGAGCGCCAATTCACCTTGCGGGTTTTGAAGAAACTGAAAAATGTCGGGAGCCGCCTCCAAAGCGAAATAAAACCCGTCATTGGAATTTGCTTTCACGGTAAAGCCGCCCTTCTCCATGCTCCCACTGCATTGAACCCTGAGAAGTTGCTGCATTGTGTTTGCGGGGCGCAGGTAGCGCCCCCTCGCCAAACGCGCACCTTTGGGAACATCTATCTTTCGATTTTGCCAAATCTCCGCCACACCGTCCCGCTTCGTCAATTTATGGCTCATGTCGTCGCCAACGTATACAATCACCGGTCCGAGTATGGGAGGCTCTCCCACAATGTCCAAATCCCAACTTATTTCCTGCTCGTTGGAATCCGCCCTGCACAGTTTTCGAAAACCCGTTTTTGGAACAGACACCAGGCAGGCAAATTGCGCCTCTCCGTTCTGAATGAGTTTTTCGACAAACAGAGCGCCTTTTAGTTCGTGGCGGAGGGCAACTTTCGTTGCCGAGTTTCCCGACGGCCTTGGCACAACCTCATAAACGCCGTCGGGAAAGGAAAAATTACCATCCTCGATAGCGGGATAAGGCAATGATTTAACTCTTGAGTTGGATTTCGACATGGCAATCCCTACGCCCGGCCGCGGCGGCGCACGATTTCCGCCCGCAGAACTATTTTGTCCTCTCCCTGCAGAACGACATCATCCGGCAGGTCATAGTCAAAACTGAGTGTGTGCTTTTCCCCGGGACTGAACCGGCCAAGACGAACACCCCAAACGGCTTTATCGCTTCTAATCAAGTTCTCTTCCGCGACCTCCTCTCCGTTCATTTTAACGGATTTCAATCCGACATATTGCTCGTCGTTGGTCGGGTCGCACGTCTCGTCGATATTTTCATCCAGGATAAATCTTATTTCCGCCTCGGCGTCGCCTTTCAGTTCTTCCTGCGGATACAATTCGACGCTATAAGAACGCGCACCCGTAGGCACCGGAACGGCTCCGAACAAAATACTGTTGCCGCTGCGCTTGAAGGAATTGGAACCGCCGTCGCTGTCGCCGCCACCGCCTCCGTCCCCGCCGTCGCCCCCTCCCGTGCCGCCTCGTTCGTCACCGCTGGGTACCCTGGACGAAGGCGGGCGCAAACGCTCCCATTCCTCAAAACGACCGGCATGAATGGAAAGAACATCGTTAATGGAAAATTCCCTATCCTGCAGTTTCTCCAGCCGGCTTGAAAGGAAATCGGAGATTTTTCCAAAGGCATTCTTTAGGCGGTGCAAGTCTTCTCCGCTTAGCCACTTTTGCGCCTCAATATGATTGTGGAGAGGGCCTTCCGATTTGCGTATGAGACGGTGTATTTCACCGTCCTTGGCGGTTACCTTGATCAGGCAATGGAACGGCTTTCGGTCGCTGAATTTGGCAATGTTCAAATGCGGCAAATTATCGGATATCCACATGCCGTTGCGGCACAAGTCAATGCGCGATTTGCCGTCGCTTATTTCCCGGATGATTGCCTCAACCTTGCCGCACTCCACATCAATGATGTGTTTTTCACCCTCTTTTGCCGTTCTGTATGCGTCGGCGGCACGGCTGCCGGATAAGAATTTCTTTGCCCGTTTCTCCGAAGCAATGCCGCCTTCGAACACTTCTCCGATGTTGGATTTGTGCAATTTCTTCTCTCCGTCGCCGTCACGGTAAACGATCTCCAAATGCCCGTCGGCTATAGCGGCGAAGAAACTGCAGGCGGAGGCTTTTTTTACGACATCCCACAAGTCAACCCCCTGCTCGCGAAATTGGTTGAACCCGGGAATGATAACAGCCGCGCCCTTTTTGTATTCGCTTTCAATCCAATCCAATTTTGTCTTAATGAGCGGATCTATTTGTTTTTCAAGCGGGAAGTCATATGGGTTGTCCATCGAGCTTTTGACGGCCAATGCATAATACCCGTCCTTGCCCATGAGCGTGCCTCTTTCGGAAAACGAGGCAAGAATCGCGTGACCCGCCGCTATCTTTTTTCCACCTGCGCACACGCCTCCGTATAAGACATAACGCAAATCCGATGCCGGAATTGCGGTCAGATGGCCGTTGCCGACCGCTCCGGCTCCGGCGCTTGATTTTGCACTATAACCATCGGCGAGCAGACCGGTCATGCGACGCTTGTCCAAACCCATGCCGTTATCCAGCACGAAAAGAACCTTGATTTTCTTTTTACCCAGGCAATTTTTAAT
>JAPOUT010000021.1 GCA_026708545.1 Hyphomicrobiales bacterium | reverse complement strand
CCAATACCCCCATCCTAGAAAATAAAAAAAAAAAAAAACAACCGCTTTTTTCCGAAATTGTTGGGATTCAGCTGAAAAACGGCTTATACACTGCATCAACGGCTATCAAAGACCACTGACCGCGCATCAAGAATCCCGAAATCTCCCGCATTTCCCCGCCTGATTCCCCATCGATTCGCAAAGAAAACCGTCCATTTTCCGGCAAAAATCCAACTGATTCGCATAAAACCCGCATAATTTCTCCTGTGGCACATCAAGGACGTCCCTATTCCTGCCACGTAAGTTCCCGGATTAGCCGCAAAAAAGCTTGATTTCCTCTTGAATCCGGGACCTGAATGGCATCGTTGGCAGACCAAGGAAGGTTGTCCTGCAAACCACCAAAACAAACCCAACTCGAAGGGAGAAGCCCCGTATTTCTGTAAAACGATTTGCGGGGCTTCTTGTTGGTGCACTATCTGGGTGGCGACAAAAACAGCAAAATGCATCTTGCCGCCGTAAAGCGGCTTTCCGAAAGGAACATCACCACCCTGCGATTCGATTTTCCCGGCCATGGCGAAAGTGGCGGCACTACCGAGGAATTGACGATTGGCCGCGGCGCCGCGCTGGTGGACGAATTGGCGGACCTGCTTGCCAAGCGTTCCACCGGAAAACCTTTTGCTCTGCTCGGTGCCAGCTATGGCGGCAGTTGTATTCTAGCCTCGCAAGCCAGCGCAAAAGCGGCGGCGATCGTGCTACGCTCTCCGGTTTCCGACTATCAAGCAGTGCGCGCACGGCAGCTTGGCCCCGATGGATTGGCGCGCTGGGAAAAAGAAGGAGTTATGGACGGATTGATTTCCCGGGGACGTCTGACTCCCTGGGCGTTTTACACTGATGCGGGACAGATTGATGTTTATGCCAAGGCCGCAAACGAACGCGCCCCGCTCCTGCTCGTACAAGGCAATAAAGACACGACTGTTCCCGTTGCCCATAGCGAACGTCTTTGCTCTGCGTGGGGCGGCAGAGCCGATCTGATACAGATTGCCGACGGAGACCATTCGTTGGGCGACGCAATACATACTCGAATGTTCGTGGATTTGGGCTGCTTGTGGATTGCAGATAATTTGGAGAATCATTAGACGGATTGCGCAAAATCCCGACCGATGCATGACGCTCCTACAACTTCCATGTGCGACAGGGAAGGTCGGAAAAGGTTGCGAGTGGTTTCATGATGCTGGCGGGGAGTGCTTGGGAGATGGTCGGGCAGATATTAGCGGGGCATAGGAGAAACCCCCGTCTTGGAGAACGTAGAGCACCAAGGCGGGGGCTATCAGGGAAATTAGAGACGGACGAGAGGCTGTTTCGTTCCTTAGGAGTTTAATCCAATTATCAACCTCTCGCCCGTCCGTTTGCTGTTAGCTGAGAATCGTTGGGAGTTATTCTGTGGTCAGGGTATGGGTGAAAGAACTTCCGAGTCTCACGAGATTTTCGCTTGCCGAAGCAACTCCGAGAGTAAAGACGATATTGTTTCCACTGGAAATAAAACTACTGGTAAGTTCCAAGTCGACATAGGTTTGCCCTGCCGCAATAGTAATTTCACAACCATTTGGCGCTGTTACACTGGGACAAGCGGTGCCACTAGTAAAGGCAGCCGGAGGCTGCATTCCCTCCGGAACTGCTTTATGAAAAACTGCCCATGTTCCACTTGCTTCATTAGAATCGTAAGTCGCAGAAGAGCCAGTCCCAACAATATTCACAGTAACAGCACTATCTCTGATAGGTTCACTCAGTTCAATCAGCGCCCTAACAATACCAAGTGTTGTCGGTAGGGTTGTGGTTCCGCTATAATTCAGCGAAACGGTCGGCGCACCTTCGATGGTGAAATCCAAACTCGATGAACTTCCAGGCGTCACGAGGGCTATACTTCCCGAATCAACTACAACAGAAACCGTAAAGTCCTCAGCGGGTTCGGCAATATCTACATTGGCTTCAACGACCACTTCGGCTGTTGTATTACCTTGCGAAATCGTTACCTGGCAAGGGTTGCTCTCGCTTGCCATGTCACAATTGGTTCCACCAACATCTAAGTTCCAATCGTTAGAAGCGCCGTATGTCACATCCGCAGTTGCGCCAACACCAATAAGATTAAATGTGGCATCGCTTCCAAGACGCTCGCTCAAAGTAAGCGTAATTGTTGCCGTATTTCCTTCTAATATGGAAGTTGAATCGGCACTCAAAGAAACCAGAGGCAATGGTGGGTCAACGGGAATCGTGAGAACCAGAGGACGACTGGTCAGACTCGCATCTCCGGAAGCAATGGTGGTCGAAAGAACAATGGTCTCCGGATTTTCGCCTCCTCCATCAGGGTTAATAGTAATCACGACATTATCGGCTGGCTCTGTTTGACCTGCCGTAACGGTGACCTGACAACTGGTTCCCGTAACGGCAGTACAATTCGTACCGCCAACCGATACTGTATAGTCGCCATCTGTTCCGTATGTAGCCGTTCCGCTTCCAACCAAATTGATAACGACATCTTCTGCCGAGGGTTCTCTCAACTGAATTGCTACAGTTACCGTTCCGCCTTCTACAACACTTCCGCTGGGTGTCAGAATAATGTTGTCTGCTTGCCGTTCCTCATAAAGAATCCGCTTCTCCCTATCGACAATCTTATACAGGTTTGAGGTCATCTCTCCGCTGCCATAACTTGCCCCCTCAAAGTCGGGTAAAGAGAACCTGAAAGCCAAGCCGGCAAAGATACGTTCATCAAGCACAATATTGTCCTTGTGACGTTCCCAACTGGCTTCCGCAAAAACACCTGGCAGAATCCGAACACCGAAGTCCAGTCCTATCGAGGTCTTCCATCCACTCCGGCTATCTTCTTGCCCTCCGCTCTCTTCTCCCTTGTAGTCCCAGTAACCGATAGTGCTTCCCAAACGCACCGCCTCCCTTTCAAAGACGAGTCGAGCATCCATTCCAGTCAGGGCTTCTTCCACAAAACCCTCTCTGCCATCTTCAATTTCGCTAAGGGGATGGTAGTAGTTCGCTCCAAACCGAAAGAATCCGCTTTGCAAATCCAAGCCGCCACTGACACGGGAATGACCGATTTCAAAGTCCTGATCGTAGAAAATCGAAGCACCGGCAATGAGACCTCTAGTCAGTTCAGCGCGATAAACAAGACCGATGTTACCGTCAAAGCGTTCCTCTCCCTCCAGACCTTTCCAGAACACAAAGCCGGGCTGTGTAAAGATTGCATGTCTGCCGCCATTCCATAAGGGAATCACAACATCAAGGTCACCTTCGATTCCTTCGTTGTCTCCGGAATGGTAACTCAATGACGAGTCGAGTTGGAATCCTTCGCCCAATAATGCAAGCCCGCCCTGTCGAAGTGCGTTCTCGATGGTCTCAACGACAATCTGCGAACCTGTTTCCCGTAAATTCAAAG
>JAPOUT010000035.1 GCA_026708545.1 Hyphomicrobiales bacterium | reverse complement strand
ATGGTCAGGCCTTGCGACTTATTCTTGCTCACGCCACCGCTTCCTCAAGAAGGTTAGCAACCTTGCCGCGCGCCTCTGCCGATTTAGTAAGGAACATCTTTCATGGGCGGTTTTGTTTTTGTTTTGTCATTGGAAACTTCCGGTCAATTCATTCTTTCGTTGCGTTGTTCGTTTCCAAATGCGCATGCTTCGCTATTTTTAATTTCGCAAAACATTTTTTGCAAAAAAAAACTTGCACGAATCTTAAAAATCTGTAATAGTCTCCCTTAGCGGTGCGTTAAGCACGTGTTGCGTTGCTTGGACCAGCAGCAACCTAAAAAAGCTAAACATCGTGAAACCTTCGGCAAAACTTCTTTTGCTTCCGGTTGTCTCTGTGTTGTTCGGGGTGGCGGCTTCTTCGCATGCGAACGAAGCCCTTTTTTCAAGCCCGTCCCGGACGCTAGGGCAATTGTGGAGCGGCATCCTCGAGTGCCACGACCCCGCAGAAAACGCGGGCTTCCTTCCCCGCAACCGTTTCGATTCGGACGGGACAACCTCCGCCGCAACCGCCGTTCTTGACGGGCCCGAACGGCGCGATTACGCCGCCTGCGCACGGCAATCCCTCCGGGACGACTCTTCGCGCATGCTCGTCGAAACCGTCGAGCGGGCCATGCGGCACGGCGGGGTTGCGCTCCTTGGCGAACGCTTCCGCCTGGATTCCAGCATCTCGTGGGTGCAGGGCGAAAGCGTGCGCGGAGAACTCGATGCCGTTGTTCCGGTCTGGGGCGGGGAGCGTCCGGAGGGAACCGGTTCCGCCCTGTTCCTGCAGCACGGCCTCGTCGTGTGGGAAGGGCTTGCGGACGAGGAGCGCATTGATGCCAACTTCGGTTTGGCATACCGTTCGCATCTCGACGCGGACACCGTTGCGGGAGGCTCGCTGTTTTACGATTACGACTTCAAGCGCGGACACAAGCGCATCGGCGCGGGCGCGGACATCCGGAGCGGCATCTTTCGTGCGGCAGTGAACTACTATCATCCGCTGGGCGGCTGGCGCGGGGGCAGGGAGGGTTACGAGGAACGGGCGCTGCAGGGCGCGGACCTGCGCTTCGGTTTCACACGGGACAGGTTCAGCCTCGACGGCCGTGCGGGCGCATGGCGCTTCGAGGGGGAGGAGAACGCCAAGTCCGAATGGCGCGCGAGCTACGGCGTTGCGGGGGGCTACCGGATTCTTCCCGGCGTCTTCGCGGAATTGGGGTACGAACGCCACGACTCGAAGGAGTCGCTCGGCTCGCGCTGGAACGCGGGACTGGCGTTCCGGTTTGATCTTCCGGGACTGGAAGGTTCGGATTCCGCACAAGAGGGGTACGGCGCACCGGATCTTTGGCGTCCGGTCGAGCGGGAGAAGCGCATTCTATACGAGGAGCGCCTGGCCCTTCCGCGCGTGCGCCTGCGCGCGGAGGATGCGCGGATTGCCGAGGGCGGCACGGGCGTCGTGTCCGGCACCCTCACGAGCGCGCTCGCCGGGGAGGCGGAACTGCATCTCATGGTGCATTCGAGCAGCACGGCGATGCACGGCGCGGAGAACGATTTCATCCTCGCGCACAGGATTCCCGGAGGCAACGCCGGAGCCGCCCTCGAAAGCGCAGCGTTCGACTGCTCCGAACTTCCCTGCGCGATGATGCTTCCCGCGGGCGCGACGGAGTTCGAGATTTTGGTCAATGCGCTGGAGGATTTGGAACGCGAACACGACGAGCATGTCGACTTGCGCATCGATATTCCGGGGCCTTACACGCGTCTGGTTCGCTCGCGCGACATCGTCCGCATGACGATCGGCGCGCACGAAAACACCATCGCGTTCGCGCAGACGCAAAGCCGGATGGAGGAGTTCAACGCGCAGACGCGGGAAGCCGGCACGGCGAACATCGCGGTCGGCGTCGACCTGCCCGCAGCCCTTCCGGTCACGCTGAACATCGAGACGGGGGGAAGCGCGACGCGGGGAGAGGATTACACCCTCACGCCTTCGGTTCTGACGATACCCGCGGGACAGGGCACCGGCATGATCACGCTGACGGGCATCAACGATGCGCTCGGCGAAGGCGACGAGACCGTGGTGCTGTCGCTCTCCGCGGCGGAACCGATGCCGCCGGGATGGACGCTGGACGGGACGCGGACGCACACGCTGACCATCTCCGACGACGAGCAAGCCATCGGTTTTTCGATGCATGCGGACACCGTCGAAGAGCCCGCAAGCGGCGCCGTTGACTACCAAGGCCGTCTTGCGGTGCGCCTGACGCAGCCGCCGGTTGCGGATGTGACGGTCCGGGTGTCCGCGGTTCCGGATTTGGCCGGGGTTCCCGGGATTCCCCCCGGCGCGGTCGCGATGACCCTCGGCGCCGATGCAACCCTTCCTCCCGCGCAGGACCTTACCTTCACCTTTCCCGCAGGCACGACAACATTGGAACAGGAAATCACCGGCATCCGGTTCCTTGCGGACGACAACGGCGAACGCGACGAATATCTCGCGCTGCGCATCCGGGACGACGCCTCCTTCCGTTCGGGAGGAAACGACTTCGTTCTTTCACAGGAGTATTTCACGGTGCGAACGCCCGGCAACGACAACACAGCAGGATTCATTAACGCCGGCGTCTTCACGACCTTCGCTGCCACGGGCTTCGATGAAGACGCCGGCACTTTCTCGCGCACCGTCGGCATCAACGGGGCGGCGGCGCCCGCGGGCGGCCTCGCCCTCGACTGGCGGGCCGCGGGCGTCACCGACGCGGACGAAACCTTTGACGTTTCCGGAGACATCGGAGCGACAAGCGGAACCGTCGTCATTCCCGAGGGGGAGGGGCGGGCGAGCTTCGACATCGCAATCATTGACGACGACCTTCCCGAACACGCCGAGACGATCCGTATCGAGTTGACGGAAAGTGCGAACATGCCGGAGGGCTGGAGCCTGGGCGCGTCCGAGGAGCGCATCACCATCAATCCGAGCGACAATGTGATCGCGTTCGAGACGGAGGCCTCCGTCCTGGACGAGACGCAAACGCAAACCGAAAACCCCGGCACGATCACCCTCAACATCAACAATCCGCATCCGGACAGGGACCTCACCCTCCGGATGGACATCAAGGGCGACGCGGAGACGGGATCCGACTGGCAGTACCAACTGCCCGCGGGCGTTGCCTACGACCCCGAACACGCCGACAAGCCCCTCGTTATTCCGGCGAACACGGACCGCATCGATATTCTGGTCTTCACCCCGGGCAACGACGGGATCGCCGAAGAGGCAGAGAGCGTCACCTTCACCCTTTCGGAGTTGGGCGGCGCGAACGCCCTGCCTGCGGGATGGGAACTCGCGCAGGGCGGCAGGCGGCACACGCTCACCCTCGCCGATGCGCCGCCCAAGGGCATGATCGGTTTTGCGGCGGACCTGCCATTGAGCGCGCCGGAAGGCGGTTCGGTCGA
>JAPOUT010000104.1 GCA_026708545.1 Hyphomicrobiales bacterium | reverse complement strand
ACTGGGAGTGTTATGATTCCGCAAGCCTCCACGCCCCTCGTTGACCCCTTCGGGCGCACGATAACCTACCTCCGCGTCTCGGTAACCGACCGGTGCGATTTCCGTTGCACGTACTGCATGTCCGAAAACATGACCTTCCTGCCGAAAAAGGAAGTCCTGAGCCTCGAAGAACTCGAGCGCCTGTGCGTCGCCTTCATACGCAAAGGCGTGCGGCGCCTCCGCCTCACCGGCGGCGAGCCCCTCACCCGCCGAAACATCATGGGATTGATCGAATCGCTGGGAGCATACCTCAAGGCCGGAGACCTCGACGAACTCACGCTCACGACCAACGGCTCGCAGCTCTCCCGCTACGCCGAGGATCTCCATCGATGCGGTGTGCGACGCGTCAACGTCTCCCTCGACACGCTGGATACCGAACGCTTCACCGCAATCACGCGGTGGGGGCGGCTCGAACAGGTGCTCGAAGGCATTGATGCCGCATTGGACGCGGGACTCAAGATCAAAATCAACACCGTTGCGCTCAAGACCCTCAACGAAGAGGAAATCCCCTCGTTGATTTCCTGGGCGCACGGACGCGGCATGGACATTTCGCTCATCGAGACCATGCCGCTGGGCGAGGTCGAGGAAGACCGCATCGAATATTACCTGCCCCTCTCCCTTGTGAAAAAGCGGCTGCAGCAGCGCTGGCATCTTGAGGAGCTCGCCTACAAAACCTCCGGGCCGGCGCGATATGTGCAGGTGGCCGAGACCGGCGGACGGCTCGGATTCATCACCCCCCTCTCCCACAATTTCTGCGAGGGATGCAACCGCGTGCGAATCACCTGCACGGGCAAATTGTTCCTGTGCCTCGGGCAGGAGGATTTCGCCGATTTGCGCGCGCCCCTGCGCGAAGACCCCTCCGGGCGGCTCCTGGACGAGGCAATCGTCGAAGCCATTGCGCGCAAGCCGAAAGGACACGACTTCGTCATCGAGCACGCGGGGGCGCCCCCCGCGCTCGCGCGGCACATGTCCATGACCGGCGGTTGAGTCGAGCGTGTCCGGCAAGCGCGACTACAAACGCATCGCCTTCAGCGCATCCGACACTCCCGAAGCGCTCGAAGT
The DNA here is from genome assembly GCA_026708545.1 of Hyphomicrobiales bacterium. Lineage (GTDB taxonomy): Bacteria > Pseudomonadota > Alphaproteobacteria > JAPOUT01 > JAPOUT01 > JAPOUT01. Next base: position 2,391 of record JAPOUT010000104.1, on the reverse strand, counting down.
TCTTAACGCCCTGCAGAAACGCTACGGCAATCTCCCCGTCGAAGAAGCCCATGTGCTCGTGGTGCTGGGGGGCGACGGGTGGATGCTGCGCTCGCTGCACAAAAACATGGAGGGCGGGATTCCCGTCTACGGCATGAATTGCGGCTCCGTCGGATTCCTCATGAACGAATACCGGGAAGGGGGACTGGTCGAGCGCCTGGAGCAATCCGTGGAAGCGCGCATACATCCGTTGCGCATGGAACTGCGCGACCGGGACGGGCAGCAACATGCCGCCCTTGCCATCAACGAAGTCTCCCTGCTGCGCTCCTCCCACCAGGCCGCAAAGATTCGCATCACCATCGACGACAAGACGCGGCTGGAGGAACTCGTCTGCGACGGCGTGCTGCTCTCGACGCCGGCGGGATCGACCGCCTACAACCTTTCGGTGCAGGGACCCATCCTGCCCCTGGACGCCTCCCTCCTCGCCCTCACGCCGATCAGCGCGTTTCGTCCGAGGCGCTGGCGCGGCGCGCTGCTGCCCAAGGGCGTGCGCGTCGGTTTTGACATTCTCGAAGCCGGGTCGCGCCCGGTGCAGGTCGCGGCCGATTATCGGGAATTTTCCGACGTCGAGCGCATTGAAATCCGCAGCGCCGAGTCGCCGGAATTATTGTTGTTGTTTGATCCGGATCACTCTTTGGAGGAGCGAATCCTGCGCGAACAATTTCAGTTCTGAAACCAACCCGCAGCCATGCATCTCCTGCAGACACAAGTCTTCGCCGGCACCGGCAACGAAGAGGCTGTCGATACCGGACAAACTCCCGGCGACATTCTTTTCCTGTCCGCCGCCGACAGCGAACTCGCCCTGCTTGCCGCCGTGCATGAACAGCTGCGCCGCGAGCATCCCGATGCGACGCCCTCGCTGCGCCTGGTCAATCTCATGCGTCTGGGACACAACTTTTCCGTCGACCTCTATGTCGAGAATGTCGCGGCGCATGCGCGCCTCATCATCGTGCGCCTGCTCGGAGGCCTGAGCTACTGGCCCTACGGCGTCGAACGGCTCGTGGAGGTCTCCCGCGCCAACAACATTCCCCTCGCGCTGCTCCCCGGCGACGACAGCCCCGATGCCGAACTCGACGCCCTTTCGACCATGGATTCGGGCGACGCCCGCCAGCTCTGGCAATATTGCATCCACGGGGGGCGGGAGAATACCGAGCAATTGCTCCGCTTTGCCGCGGCGCGGCTTGCGCATCCGCTGGAGTGGCGCGCGCCCGCGCCCCTGCCCCGCGCGGGACTTTTCTGGCCCGGCGAGAATCTCCCCTCGCTCGCGCAAATCACGGAACACTGGCGCAGGCACAATCCCGAAAACGCCGCGACCGCCGGCATCATCTTCTACCGGGCGCTGGCCCTCTCGGGAACGTTCGACGCCGTCGAGGCGCTGGTTGCGGCGCTGCTGGAACGGGGCGTCAACCCGCTGCCCGTTTTCGTGGCAAGCCTGAAAGACTCCCAGGCCGCCGGCATCACCGCGCATCTGCTCGAAAGCGCAAAGGCGGAAGTGATTCTCAACGCCACGGGATTTTCGATTGCATCGCCGGGATCGAGTGCGCCCACGCCCTTCGATGCCTTGGATTGCCCGGTGTTGCAGGTCATCTTCGCCGGAAGCGGGCGGGAGGCATGGTGTGAAGGCACGCAGGGACTCTCGCCGCGCGACCTCGCGATGAACGTCGCGCTTCCCGAAGTCGACGGACGGCTCATCACCCGCGCGGTCGCCTTCAAAACGCCGGCCCGGTACGACGAAGCGACGCAATGCGACGTCATCGGACAGGAGGCTCTCGCCGACCGCATTGATTTCGTCGCGGACCTCGCGCACGGATGGCTCCGGTTGCGCCGCTGCAAGATACAGGAGCGGCGAATCGGAATCATTCTTGCCAACTATCCCAATCGCGACGGCCGCCTGGGCAACGGCGTCGGACTCGATACGCCCGCAAGCACCGTCCTTGCGCTCGAGCAATTGCGCCGGGCGGGCTACCGGGTCGATGACATCCCGGCCGACGGCAACGCCCTGATAGAGCGCATCATTGAGGGCCCCACCAACGCGGCGCCGCAGCGAAACCCGAAACACACGCTTTCCATGGAAAGCTATCGCGGCTTCTTTGCGAAACTCTCCAAAACGCTGCAAAACGAAGTCACGCAAAAATGGGGCGAACCCGAAAACGACCCCTTCTTTCTTCCCGAACAAAAAAGCTTCGCCGTTTCGGCTTTCTCGTGCGGCAATGTAATCGTGGGATTGCAGCCCGCGCGCGGATACAACATTGATCCGGCCGCGACCTATCACGACCCCGCACTCCCGCCTCCGCACGGCTATCTCGCCTTTTATGCCTGGATGCGCGAAGACGCCGGCGTTCACGCGCTCGT